>JBEGUT010000031.1:0-14458 GCA_041178745.1 Planctomycetota bacterium
ACGAACCCCTTCCGAACCCAGATAATCCGTACAACGCCAATACCCCTCCTTCCGGAACACTCTTAAAAGGCAGGGGCTCCTCCTCCAACCCGACTGTCCGGTTCGAAAAAATTTCTTTGGAAATATTAGGAGAACTCTCGCCAGCGATCGACGACCTCTCGCCAGATCCTGCTGATGAATTGCCTGCATCTCAAAAAGGACCCTCAACGGAGTTCTTCGAAGATTCAAGCCAATCGATCGTCACCGAAAATAACAGCCCCGATATTAGCTATCGCTGGAGTATCAATCCTTATCGCGGCTGCGAACATGGATGCACTTACTGCTATGCAAGGCCTTATCACGAATTTCTCGGGCTGAGTGCAGGCCTGGACTTCGAACAAAAAATTATCGTCAAACGCGATGCCGCCAAACTGCTGCGCGACTGGATATCGCGCCCCAAATGGCAAGGGGAAAGGCTCGCGCTTTCGGGCGTCACCGATCCATATCAACCGGTTGAAGCGAGGCTGAAGATCACGCGGCAGATTCTTCAGCTGTTGGCGCACACGCGTCACTGCGTCACTATGATCACCAAAAACGCCCTGGTCGCTCGAGACATTGATCTTCTCAGTGATCTGGCAGCACAAAATCTGACAGGTATCGCCCTAAGCATCACAACACTAGATACTGAACTAGCTCGAAGCATGGAACCGCGCACTTCTTCTCCCGAAGCTCGCCTGCGCACTGTAAAACAACTAAGCGAAGCGGGGATTCCGGTTCACGTCAACCTTGCGCCTATAATTCCTGGCCTCACCGAACACGAGATTCCGCAACTCGTTCAAGCGGCCGCCGACCATGGAGCGACTTCCGTTGGTATGCAATTGGTACGACTGCCGGGAGCGGTTACAGAAGTTTTCTCAGCATGGCTGGAAAACAAATTTCCTGATCGACATGCTAAAATTATCTCGCGCATTCGAGCGATGCGCGATGGTAAGCTCAACGAAGCTCAATTTGGTCTGCGCATGAAAGGCTCTGGTCCGCTAGCCGAAAGTATTCAGCAAACTTTTCGATTATGGGCCAAACGTTGCCATCTCGATGGTGGTATGCCTAAACTGAATGAGTCTTTATTTACGCCACCGGCCGATACCAACGGACAGCTTCGACTGTTCTAACAACAATGACCGAACCGCGGATCTCTAAAACCCGTCGCAGGATCGCCTGGGAGGCTGCCTGCCTGTTGCTCTATCGTCGCGAAACGGAAATCTACAAAGCGAAACTTGTCGCCGGAAAAAGAATCTGCGGTGGCTGGGTTCCACGTCGTGAATTACCGACCAACCAAGAAGTCCAAGCGGAGTTGGCGCGACTCTCCTCACCTGAAGCTTGCCTGACAGATCCACCACCCGATTTGCTTGAGCAGTACGCTGAAGAACTCGCCAGCGATACCTACTATCTTTCGGAAGAGCGACCCGATTGCATCGGACGCTGGGACCAATATGCGATCTTGCTTAGGCCCCTCGAAAATATTCGCATTCCCCCTCCTGCCCATGCTGCCGTCGATGCCCTCTTTCACAGCCTACAAGTCTTCGAACATGCCGCGCTGCAAAGTCCCTACGATGAAGAACTCTTGCTCGCCGCCCTGTTGCACGAAGTGGGGCGAGCCGTCGATATTCGCCAACCGGTCGAAGCAACTTTAGGCCTGCTGCAGGATGACATCAGTCCGCGAACTGCATGGCTGATCTTGAATTTACCCGAAGCAAATAAATTGCATCATGGAACGATCGGGCATCGCAGCCTTAAAAGACTTCGAGAAAGCGAAGATTATGAAGATTTAATTTTGCTGGCCGAATGCGATCGACTGGGCGGTCAGGCTCAAGCAAACGTTCGGCAATTGGAAGATGCCCTGGAATATATTGCTTCCATCGGGGAAATGTAGATTTATGTGCAGGGAGAAATTGTAACTCCAACGCAACGAAGGCTCAGGCCATCGTTATCTTTCTTAATCGGGACCGTAAGATCCCGGATCCTTCAGCCCCACCTGCTCAAAACCGCGCAGTCTCAATAAACATGCATCGCAATGACCGCAAGATCGACCGTTCGCATCAGGATCGTAGCAACTGATCGTATCCGAGTAATCAACGCCCAATTCCAATCCCTTCTTGATGATCTCCGCCTTGGTCATATGAATTAAAGGAGCGTGAATACGAATTCGATGCTTGCCATCGACACCCACCTTGGTCGCAAGATTTGCCATCCTTTCAAACGCTTCAATAAACTCAGGCCGGCAATCGGGATAGCCGCTATAGTCCAAAGCATTAACACCGAGAAACAAATCGTTAGCTCCCAATGTTTCTGCCCACGCTAAAGCTAAAGATAAAAAAACTGTGTTGCGCGCAGGAACATAAGTCACCGGGATCTCCACCCCAATCTCCTCGACGCGATCATGCTTGGGAACCGCCATCGCGCCGGTTAGCGCAGAACCACCGAACTGACCGAGATTGATATCGACAATCGAATGCTTTACTACGCCAGCACGCTGTGCAGTGCGAGTTGCTCTTTCCAACTCAAAAGCATGGCGCTGACCATAGCGAAAGCTGATTGCGTACAGTTGGTAACCGTGCTGCTTGGCAATCGCCAGTACTGTCGTTGAATCGAGTCCGCCGCTTAGCAAAACGACGCATTTTTTTTGTTCCGCACTCTCGGACAAACTCATATCACTTCCCTTTTGCCAACAGCAACGATTCGATTCTGTCGCGGTCTTAGTATGTTAGCCGAAAAAACTATCGCCCTGTGATTCGAAGGCCGAGCGAAAGTGCCGAAGAGTTGGACCACGTTCCTCACCGCTGGCGACGGAACCCCTTTCAGATATCCGCACCGACACCACATCGAATCGTGCCGGTCTCTCAAGCCACCGTTTCTTGCGAAGAAAGGCAAGCCCTGCCCGAGTCAGTGTACGCTGCTTGTAAAGATCAACCGCTTCAGCCGGATCCTCGTCTGTCTTAGACCCCCAAGTCTTTACCTCAACAAACACGACCGTATCTTGATCGAGCATCACTAAATCGATCTCACCCCCCAAGGCTCTCACGTTGCGATCGATCAGCCTCCAACCTTTTTGGAGAAGATAATCCAACACCAACTGCTCTCCCTGCGATCCGGTCACCAAATGCTCGGGCAGTTCGGATCGATCCTTCGCTCGCGTGACTCGCCTAGACTTGCTACCTGACTGCGAAACCGCTCTACCTAGCAATAGACTAACTCCAGGATCGGGCCGAGTTGATAAACATTCACCAGTTGGCCTATGGAACATTTGGTTTAGATACTTCGCCAATCTACTGCGAATTGATTCGACCAACCGAAATGCTGATGAGCGAGCACTGTATAGGCGATGAACGGCCCAAAAAAGAAAGCGAGGAAACGAATCTTTCCTCGCTTGATGTTTGTTTTCAAATTGATTGCAAGTTGTATCCCACCCGGTTGCTCCGAGTTGGACTAGCCAAGCAAAAAACGTGTCTACTCCAGTCAGTTTTTTTCGCGACGTCGGCTTCTCGTGCCTAGCCTCTACCTGATCTGGTTGCAGACTGGACGCTTGAGTGCAGTCTGCAGAAGCCTTTTCAATACCCAGAGACGGATTGCGGGACATTTCGTGAGCCTTGGTTATAAAGGGCTCTTCGAAGTCGGTTCCCGCCGATCATTCGAAATCAAATTAGCTGCGGCGTTCCTTCAAGCGAACAGCCTTACCGCTTCGTTCACGTAGGAAGTATAGCTTCGCACGACGTACGACGCTCTTACGCTTAACTTCAATCTTGTCGATTCGTGGAGAGTGAATCGGGAACTTGCGTTCGACACCTTCGCCGGCAACGATGCGGCGAACTACGAACATTTCGCGACTTCCACTGCCACTACGAGCGATTACGACACCCGAGAAAACCTGGATGCGTTCTTTGTTGCCTTCGAGAATTTTGGTGTGCACATCGACCGTATCACCGATGTCGAACGGTTGCACATCGCTCTTGAGGCTAGACTTTTCAACTTCGGCAAGAATCTGCTGGCTCATGACAGGGATCCACGAACAATAACAAGCTATAGAAAAATGATCGGACGATCGATCTAACAAAGCGATTAAGCAAATGCTTTTCAGCAAACGCTTTCCTATCGAGGGAACTCCCGACGAGGGCATACCCAACGAGCGGATTCCTGAAAAGATATCGAAAACGCTAAAAGGAGTGGACCGATAGACCGGCAACCTCCATCTTCGGCGTCTTTGGCGACGAACTTTTAGGAAGCTTCGTAGTTTGACCGACCCGAGGCATTTTGGAAAGCCCAATTCAGCTTTCGGGCAAGATCCTTCTCACCCTCCATTACCCCCAATCACCCCCCACAATAACCACCAAACCGCTAAGCATTCCCTCGGAGAACGCGAATTGATCCATCCCAACGGTGAAAAATGGAAGACGAACCAGCACCAGCGCTCGCAGCAGAAATGGATTGATTTGTTGGTAGTGACGTTGACAGAAAGGAGTCGAGGCGCTGGATCGCGGAGCGATCCACGACAATGGGGGCAGCGGAGCGATCCACGACGATGGGACTATTTGTGCTTGCTCAAGGAAGCAGCGTCCAGAGTGTTACTTATTCTGCTGAGATGCCTGTTCTGTTTTCAGGCGACTCTGCTCGGCCCGCCACTGGGAAATCTGCTCATGATTTCCATTGAGAAGAACATCGGGAACTGTCAAACCGCGGTACTCTCGAGGCCGTGTGTACTGCGGGTATTCTAGAGTCGAATCCTCAAGTGAAAATGAATCGAGCTGAGCACTTTGCTCATCACCCAAGGTGCCTGGAACAAGACGCATTGTGGCATCCATGATTGCCATCGCAGCGACCTCGCCGCCGTTGAGAACAAAGTCTCCGAGGCTGATCTGACGCGGCTGGAGCAAATCGATAATCCGCTGATCAAATCCCTCGTAGCGACCGCAAATCATCACAATGCGGGGAAGCAGTGCGAGCTTTTCGACCAACGGCTGCCGTAGTCGTTCTCCTTGTGGAGAGAGAAGGATCAGCTCGGTTGGCCGAGGATCCAATTTCAGCACATCCTCAACGCAGGTGACTACAGGTTCTACCTGGAGCAACATACCTGGACCGCCCCCGTAGGGACGGTCGTCTACTTTCTGATGCTTGCGTACAGCCCACTGCCGCAGCGAATGAAGATGCACCTCGATGAGGCCGCGAGAGATTGCTCGCGAAAGCAACCCTTCCCCGAGATAACCGGCGAACATCTCAGGGAAAAGTGTAACGATGTCGAAACGCATTAAGCCTTAACGGGCTTCTTGCTCAATTTCTGGATCGCATCGGCCTGCTTCTGCAGGTGAGTGCCGTTTTCGCCGTACTTGCGAATCAAGACAGCAACCTTTTCGCTCGGTTGGGCGCCGACACCAACCCAGTAAGCAACGCGGTCTTTCTTCAAAACAGCACGGGCATCGGTGTCACTTACCATGGGATCATAGTATCCCAGTTCTTCCAATACGCGTCCGTCACGCATGGTGCGGCAGTCTACAGCACAGACTCGATAGAATGGGCGACCTTTGCGTCCCATTCTCTTCATACGAAGTTTTACAGCCATCTTACAACAGAGCTCCTGGCAATAATGTTCAATTGGGGTGTCTTAGTGTATTGGTGTTGGCGGGAAATGCTAGGCCAAAATTGCCCAGCAATCCACGACGGGTCGATTTGGGGGCTTATTTCCCCTTCCTTTTCATTTTTCGAAGGAGCTTTTCGCGATCCTCCTTCATTTTTTGACGCTCTTTGGGAGATAACCGCTTTCCAGTATCCCCCTTAATCTTCATCCCCTTCATCGAAGGATCCTGGATCATACTACTTTGTAACTGTTGTAGCATTTGCATTCGTCCAGCAGCGCCTTGGGTCATCGAAGCCTGCATCAAAGGAGCAATAACGCCAAATTGGCGCGTCAGTTCATTGACGACCGAAACAGCAACCCCTGCCCCCTTGGCGATGCGATTGCGACGACTGTTGTCGATTAACTTCGGATTTTTTCTCTCTGCCGGCGTCATCGAATCGATCACGCCGACCATTTTTCTCATTTCGCGGTCGGTATCCTGGCCTGCAAGCATTTGATTAATTTGGCCCATACCGGGGAGAAGGCCAAGCATTTTCTGCATCAACCCAGGCTTGGCAACCTTCATGAGCAGGTCGCGAAACTCCTGCAAAGTGAATTGGCCTGAGGCCATTTTGGCTTCCAGTTGCTCCCGCTCTCGCTCGTCGATAATTCGATGAGCTTGGCGAGCGACTTCCAAAATGTCCCCCATTTCCAAGATTCGGCTGGCCATACCTTCGGGCCGAAACGGTTCGAGCGCATCGAGATGCTCACCGGTTCCGATGAATTTGATCGGAACATTAGTGACATGCTTGACCGACAGCAGAGCTCCGCCACGAGCGTCTCCATCGAGCTTGGTCATAATAACACCGTCGAGTTCCAGACGCTGATTGAAGGCTCCAGCGCTGTTGACGGCGTCTTGGCCAGTCATGCCGTCGACTACCAGATAAACCTGATCTGGCTGGATTTTGCTTTCGATGGAGGCGAGTTCTTGCATCAGCGGCTCATCGATCGCCAATCGACCTGCCGTATCGAGGATAACGACGCGTGACCCTTCTTGCTTTGCCTTGGCCACACCATCGCGACAAACGCGGACTGGGTCACTTGACCCAAGTTCACTGTAGACAGAAACACCCAGCTGACGCCCGATCACATGCAACTGCTCGATCGCGGCGGGGCGCTGCAAGTCGGCGGCGACCAAAAATGGCTTGATTTTCTGCTCCAAAAGCAATTGCGACAGCTTTCCGCAGGTGGTCGTTTTTCCGGAACCCTGCAAGCCGCAGAGCATGATAATGGTGACGTCACCCTTTTTGAGCGGGATGTTGGTATCGACCGGGCCGAGGATTTCTACGAGTTCTTCATAGACGATTCGCACCAATTCTTCGTGCGGACGCAGCGACAACAAAACACGCTTGCCAACCGCTTTTTCAGTGACGCGATCCATGAAATCGCGGACGACAGGATAACTGACGTCGGCAGCAAGCATCGACTGCTCGACCATCTGCAAGCCTTCGCGCATGTTGCTTTCAGTCAACTTGCCTTTACCGCGCAGCGACTTAAATGCAGACTGCAAACCTTCTTGAAGACTTTCAAACATCGGCGCGAATCCTTGAAAATGGGTTAAACCCCGAATTTTAGACGAGTGACCTGCAGACTGTAAATCGGCAAGCCTGGGGAATTCGCTTGGTTGACTCTCCAGAAGCAGACCAAAACAGCCCTTTATAGCGACACCATTAATGGGTATTTCTATTTTTGATCCGGTTTGCAGTGACTCAATTCGGTTGAAGCTAGGGAACTTTCTGGGGTCGATTCGAATCGAATAACGGCAATAGCGATTGTAGGGGTGTATTTCGGAATTGCGAATGCGGAAGCCTTGGGATGCTGACGCGAAATTCATTGCAAACCCGGGTGCTCCAATTACAATCCAGCAATGCGGCCCTATTTACCTAAACTGTCCATTTACCCCAAACTAGTCATTTAAGGGGAAGTGAGAAGGTGGTTTTAAGGTTGCTTATCGCTTTTCTGTTCGAGGGAAGGAAGCTGCCAGGCGAAGTGGCAGATCAGAGCCCTCATAATCCACCCAACGCAGAGGTTGGTTCATGGCCATCGGTGGTTCGGGAAAAAACGTGTTCGAATCGCGAAAATTACAGCAGCGTTCACAGGCTCGTCGCAAGTCTCAGGCTCGACGAATGCTCATGGAGTCTTTGGAGTCTAGGCAGTTGATGGCCTTCGGCCCTCAGTTGCTTGGAGTTCAAACCAATACGGGTACTTTGCTGGAGGACGGGCAAACTCGCAACGTCGCTCCACGAGAACTCGTGCTGCGTTTTGACGACAAGGTTGCTCTTGATGCACAAACCTTGGCGGGCATCCAACTCGTGCGTTCCGGTGGCGACAATTTATTTGAACGCGCTTCGGTGGCAAGCGACTTGGGAACCAACAACCAAGTCGTACTGCAATTCAATGCAACCGTCGCCGGCGCTTCGGGCAATGGCATTCAAGTTGCCTTCTCGAAAGCTAACCGCACCGACAGTTCTGCAGCTCGAGTTTCGGTAACCAACCAAACAATCAACCTCGAAGTCAACATCAACCCTTCGTTGGTCAGCACCGCGCAGGACATCATCAATGCGATCGACAGCAGCCCAACTGCTCGTCAGCTGATCAGTGTCACTCGAATTCGCGGTGGCGCGCTGACTCCAGTCGGCCAAACCGTTCCAACCACTTCGCCACTCGTGTTGGCTGGTGCTAACTCCGCCAACTTCATCACCAACCTCAATGCGGGTTTGAACCTGCAAGTCCAGTTGATCTCGAGCGTAGCAGGTCCCGTTGGTGTAAAGACTTCGGTTGAAGTCACTTCAGCCGATCGCGGCTTCGGAAAGGTTCCTGGCATCACGGTGATCGGTAGCGTGGTTCGCGTTGAGCTCAACAGCAACGCACTGACTCCATCGACCGCTGATGACTTTATCAACATCATCAACAACACTGCCGGTGCTGCGGCTCTAGTGCGTGCGAGACTCGTCAGTGGCCTTGGCACCACACAAGTAGGCAATCGAGCCATCAACTATTCACCGCTGCGTCTTTCGGGCGGCACTGATATTCCAATTCAACCTGCTTACCTAGCATTGGGCTCCACCGGCCGCGAAGTCGTTATGAGATTCGCCGAGAATCTTCCCGACGATTTGTACCGTTTGGAAATACTCGGTAGCGGTTCTTCGGTTCTTCGCAACATCCAAGGCGCTGCATTCAACGACGGTGTCAGTCGTTCCATTGAATTCAACTTGGATCTTGGAGCAAAGATTCAGTCGATTGTTCCTCAACCGATTTCGCGCGATGTTTCGACCAATCGATTGGTACAAGAACGCAACCGCATCGACGTTTACTTTAACGACGATGACTTGGATCCCGTTTCCGCTTCCAACCCAAATTTCTATCAGCTTGTTTACACTCGCACCACAGGCACCAACCAGGACGACTTGTCATTCAAGCCGACTCGTGTTGAGTACAACGCTGCCACAGATCGCGCGAGCTTGTTCTTCGATCGCAACTTGGATCGATTGGTTGATCCTTCGACCGGTAACGATCTTCCGATTTCTGAATTGCGCCTGCGTATCGGCTCCAACGAATCAGCCCCAGCCGCTCCTTCGATTCTGAATGTGGTTGGCGATGCCGGTAGTAGCTTTGGCACGGCCTTGAATGTCGCAGCCAACTGGAATCCATCTTCGACAGCAGCTGCTTCCTTGCAGCTGACTTCAGAAATTAGGAACACCACCCCCTACAGGCTTGATTTCCCTGGCGGCAACACCGAGCCAGGCAACCGTGATATACGTCCTCAAACGCACTTGGTATCCACTGCGGACTCTCAGGACGGGACCGCTACGTTCCAGTACAACTTCCAACCTGTACTGGGGCAGGTTGATGGAACTTTAATGGTCAACGCGATCACCGAGCAGCAAAAGACTCGCTCGCGCGAAGTCTTGACTATGCTGAGCCAGTATTTGGGTGTTCGCTTTGTCGAAACCGATAACCTAGGGCTCACGCTAGCGGTAGGCGATTTGCGTTCGGTCGATGGCCAGTCGCTCAATGGACCCAACGGACTATTGGGTGTCGCCGGCATTCTTCGTTCCAGCGGTCAAGATGCTGCGGTGCTCGACATTCAAGATTTTGGTAATTCCATTTCCAACGATTTCGGCGGCGAGTTCTTCATCAAGATGATGCAGAGCGTTGGTTTCCTACTTGGCTTAGGAAGTGCTGATGAGTTACCTGCTTTGACGATTCAGTCCAATGTTACTCCTGCCGTTGGCACTGAACTTGTATTCCCAGGCGACCATGATATTGTTCACGGTCGATACCTCTATCGCCCGGACAGCTTGGATATCGACCTGTATCAATTCACCCTGCCGACTAGTGGCAAGGTAACCATTGAGACCTTTGCAGAGCGACTCAGCAACAGCAGTCTATTGGATACCCAGCTGCGTTTGTTCCAGTTACAAGCTGACGGTAGCTATCGCGAAGTAGCTCAGAACGATGACTACTTCAGCGAAGATTCGTATTTGCGACTTGATCTCACAGCGGGTTCCTACATCGTTGGTGTTAGCGCAAGCGGAAACAACAATTACGATGGCGCGATCGCTGACACTGGAATCGGTGGTACTTCGCAAGGGAATTACGAATTGCGAATCGACTTCCGCCCACCAGCGTCAGCCGTCCTTCGCGATGCGACAGGTACTGCCGTGGATGGTGATGCCGATGGTTTACCCGGTGGCATTCACAATTTCTGGTTCCGTCCGACTGGCCCAACCAACACGCTTTATGTCGATAAGGCAGCGGCAGTCGGTGGCAATGGCTCGCTGATCACTCCGTTCCGCAATATTTCTGCTGCGATTTCAGAAGCGAATCGTCTGGGCGCATCGATTGATGCGATTCGTATTGTCGGCAACGGCGGTATCGATGGTCGCCTAGAAACCCCTGAAGACAATTTGGCCTACGAAATCGGTTTCAACGCTCTGGGCCAACCTTTAGCAGACGGCACGACTTTCGATGTACCTAAAGATGTCAGCGTGATGCTCGATGCGGGCGCTGTTCTGAAAATGCGTCGCTCTCGAATCGGGGTCGGTAGCACTTCGGTTACCGTTGATCGAAGTGGTGCCTCTTTACAAGTTCTTGGTACACCGCGATTAATCAGCAGCACTGGGGCTGTGTTGCTTGATGCCAATGGCCAAGTCGCGACCGGTAGCGTTTATTTCACTTCGCTCCATGATCGTGAAATTGGTCGCGATACTAACGCAGATCGATTCCCGCCAGCAGTCGCTGCGGGGGATTGGGGTGGTATCGATTTCCGTAACAAGATCGACGCAGCAGATGCTAGTCGTTTGAATTTGGAACGAGAAGCGATCTTCTTGAATTCGCTAAACTATGCTGACATCCGCTACGGTGGTGGTCAGGTTGTTATCGATGGCGCATCACAAGTCGTTTCTCCGATTTCCATGGTCGATGCTCGTCCGACCATTGCCTTTTCGTCGATCAGCCGCAGTTCGGATTCCGCAATAAGCGCGACACCGAACGCCTTCGCTGAGTCAAACTTCCAGGATCCACAATCTCAAATTACAGGACTCTACACCTCGGACGTTTCTCGAGTCGGACCATCGATTCACGACAACCGTCTAACGAACAACTCGATCAACGGTTTGTTTGTTCGCGTCAGCACGGGACAGTCCAACAACGTTACGGAAAGCTTGACTTTGGCTGCCCGTTTCGATGACACCGACGTCACTCACGTGCTAACAGAGAACCTACTAATCGCTGGGACTGCTGGCGGCCCAACCTTAAACGGAACATCTCCGTCAACGACGTTGGTCGTGCTGACAGGTGCCGCCGGTGGTACTTTGGCCGCTGGATCTTATCGCTATAAATTGACTTTTGTTGATGCTTCAGGAAATGAATCGTTAGCGTCCGAAGACACTCAAGGATTGACACTCGGAGCTGGACAAGGTTCCATTTCGCTAACCAACTTGCCGACCATTCCATTGGGCAGTGGTTTTGTTTCCCGTCGTCTATATCGATCGGATGCAACCGGCGCTGGGGTTTATTCTCGAGTCGCAATCCTCAATGCCATCTCAACCAGTTACTTGGATAATGGCACGACTTTGGGTGGCACATTGCCAACAAATACAACCAGTCTTCGAGGACGATTGGATGCGAGCTTGGCAATCGATCCAGGCACGGTAGTCAAACTGCAAGGTGCTCGCATCGAAGTTGGTATGGGAGCGCAGTTGCTGGCTGAAGGTAAAGACGGCTATCCGGTTGTATTCACCTCTCTGGATGATAATCGCTTTGGCGGATCAGGAACTTTTTCGACTATTAATAGAGCAAACCCACGAACTCCTGCTGGTGGTGACTGGGGAGGAATTTTAGCGAATGCCACCTCGTCACTATCGCTCGATTATGCCAATATCGCTTTCGGCGGTGGTACGACGAGAATTGAAGGTGGATTCGCTGGTTTCAATGCGGTTGAAGTTCAACAGGCTGAAGCTCGAATCGCTCACAGCAATTTCGAGAATAACCAAGTTGGAACGCTGGGAACGACAGACCCTGATCGAGCCGGCCGCAATACCAATGGCGATGCCACGATTTTTGTTCGTGGCTCTCAACCCACCATTATCGGCAACACGATTACTAATGGGTTCGGTCCTGCTATCAGCATCAATGCAAATGCTCTGAATTCGGATTTTGTTAGCGACCGAGGCCGATCAACCGGTCTGTTAGATGCGATCGGCGACGATGCAGAGAATCAGGGTCCGTTGATTCGCCAGAATCGTCTAGGCAATAACGCGGTCAACGGCATGTTGGTTCGTGGCCAGGAATTGACCACTCAATCGGTATGGGACGATACCGATATCGTTCACGTATTAACTAGCGAAGTAGTTGTTTCCAACTTCCACGCTTTCGGTGGATTGCGTTTGGAGAGCAGTCCTACCGCAAGTTTGGTCGTCAAGATGCAAGGTGCAACCGCAGGCTTCACAGCTGGCGGCACAGCATTAGATATCGACGATCGAATCGGTGGCTCGATTCAGTTGGTCGGACAACCTGGATTTCAAGTTGTGCTGACATCCTTGTCCGACGACACCGTGGGAGCTGGGTTCGATCCACAGGGAGTCGCCTTGGTCGACACCGACAACAATGGAGCCTCCAGCAGCGCCAATCGTTTGCCAACTGGACCAGAGGTAGATCGAGGCACTTTGATCGATGACGACGTTGATCAATTGATTCCTGGTTACTTTGGTTTCCGAGCTGGCGCGGGTGGACAAAGTGGTTTCGCTACGTCGGACGGTATTGGAGGTGGAATCACGGCGACTGGTAATACACAACCATTCGTTAACACCGATGCTATCTTCGAATTCCTGAACTATGTCGACGTCGGAAGCAATGGTGGTGGCGTGAATCTCGCCAATACGACCATTACCACTCCTCCCACTTTGATTGCACCTGACCTTGTTGTCAGTGCAGGTACCTTCAATGGTACTGGTGGTAACCCAATTCGTTGGCGAGTTGAATCGCGTATGGACAATGGTATCGCTACCGTTTACAACACGCTGATCCTAGAGAGCGACTCGTCGTTGGGTGACATCACTTTCATCAATTACCTCGACGAAGACATTCTCGGTGCTTTCGACGATTTGCTCTACATCACCGGAACACCTGGTGCCAATGACTACCGAGTATTTACGCTGGATGGCGCAGAACGAATTGGCTTTAGCCAAGGTGGATTCTTTACTCCTGGCGATGAACTGCAGAACGCCACCTATGTAGGCTGGGCAGCGGATGAATTTTCTGACTTACGTACTGCGATTACCGGTGGCGGTACGACCTACAGCCCTCAAGGCAACATTGATACGACCGACTTGACTCCGTTTAACGATGCTTCCCTCGGTAGCGTATACGGTTTAGCTGACGTCACCACAGCATTCGCTTGGCGTGTTGATCCAGCAGCGCGTTCAGCTCGCATGACGAGTTTCTTGGAATTAGTTCCTCGCGATCCATCATCGGGCGGCCAGAGTGGCGATTGGCGAAGTGTTCGCTTAGAAACCTTGAGCAACGATCGCAACGTGCACGTATTGACGGAAACCGAATCTCCCAAGGTTGCGGCTCCTGGACCGAACAGTTCGCCGAACACAGCTCAATTCTTGGGAAGACTCGCTCCAAATTTGATTTCTGGCGACGAAAACCAACGGCTTGGATTCGAAGTTCATGGTGTTATTTCACAAGCCAAGGATCGGGACGTCTACAGCTTCAGCGCCAAAGCAGGCACTGAAGTTTGGATGGATATCGATCGTTCGGGCAGCTCTCTTGACTCGGTCCTTGAATTGCTCGATGCCAACGGTCAGATTCTGGCTTTGTCGAACGATTCGTTCGCTGAGGAAATGAACAATTCGTTGCTGTATCGCAATCCAATGATGCCGAGCAATTCGGTACTACCTCTGCGCAAGTCACCTTTGGCTCTTTACCCAACAAGTGCCCAAGACGAAGCGAAAGACCTCTACAGCACCAACCTACGTGATGCTGGTCTTCGTTTGATTTTACCGGGACAGCCGAATTCGGAAAACATGTATCACATCCGAGTACGAAGTAGCAGTCTCAGCGGAGCAGGCACTACTGCAGACCTCCTAACTCCAGCAAGCCTTAACGGCGGTATGACATCGGGCGCTTATCAATTGCAGATTCGTTTGCGAGAGATGGATGAGTTCCCTGGTTCGTCGATCAACTATGCTGACATTCGCTTTGCCACCAACGGCGTAGAAGCTCTGGGACTGCCTCGGCATTCACAACTGCTCGGCGAAACGGGTGAAGTTGAAAATAACGCTGACCCAACGACTGGCAATGCTCAGA
>JBEGUT010000032.1:0-14421 GCA_041178745.1 Planctomycetota bacterium
TTGGACAAGCAAACGAGGTGTGAATTCTTGAACATCGTCCAAGCGCTTTTTTCGCATCCTTTCCATCACACCGGCTGATCGTGGATGGTTCTTAAGAAACCAAACCGCTGCCCAGCTCCAAGCATATGCATCGACTTGTTGATGAGCCGTAGGACCATATCGCAAGATCCCTTCAAGGGTTGGTCGAGAGGGTTGGCTGCGCAGTTCACGAATCAATCTCAATCTTCCCCAGTACTCAAAGCCTTCACGTCGTTCAGGAAAGACGTCTAGGCTCAGCTTGCCGTCTTCCCATCGATGTGTGGCGATCTTCTCTGCCATCCCTTCCATGTACCAAGGAGGCCCTGCACTACCGAGGGCGCGATACATGAACCAATGAGTCCCCTCATGCAGTAGCAAGTGTCGACGATAGTAGTCGCTCGGTTGATCGATGCACCAGAGTTGATCTTCGAGTTGATAACCATTCACGAAAGGAGGGAGTTGAGCGGGAATATAACCTGCCTCTTTAAAGCGATTGCGATCGCCGATCAAATACGCGGTGACATGCCAGCTCGACCACGTTGCTTCCGGAACCCCGAAGTATTCACCCCAGAAAGGCATGGCTGCATCAAACACAGCAGGCAGCTGCTGCATAGCAGGATCGACAGGGAGATCGGTGATAAAGGTCATATAACGACCTTGTAATTGCCGAAAACCTTCGGGCGTGCTGGAGGCTTGTTGTTCGCCTCCCTCCCCTGCGTCTTGCGCAAAACCGTTTTCGCTCGCCATGCCCAGGGCAAGGCAGACGATGGCAGTCATCAATCTCCAGAACAATTTGTGCACTTGGCAACCCTCGAGCCGAGCAACAGCATCCTGGCTTGAATGCCGAAAAGCTCATCGCTGTTGGCCAGCGATAAAGGAGTCGACATCAAACCGTAAGGCATAGATTATTACCGGACGTAACGCTGGGGAGGACACTCCACTTGGGAGGACCATGAACTTCAGCAGAAATACCACACTTTCAGGCTGCTGCTGCACCGCAAACGACCGATCTGTTTTAGAATGATAACGCGGGGGATCATTTCTGACCTCATCCCGCCGCTAAAAAATGCCCAAGGATCCTTGCATGTCGGATATCCAGCCCAGTTTTAACGGTTTGCGCGTCGCCTCCTTCGAAAGCCGTCGTTGCGAGGAAATGCAACGAATGATTGAAAAATTCGGGGGACAGGCATTTGTCAGCCCCTCGTTACGAGAGGTTCCCGTTTCCGAGAATCGAGAAGCGATCGACTTCGCTTACCGGGTTATTACCGGCCAAATCAATATTGTGATTTTTTTAACGGGCGTCGGTTTCAAGCATTTGCTGACCGCTATCGAAAAGCATGTCGACAAGCAGCGGTTTCTCGATGCACTATCCGATATCACCACTATTGTTCGTGGTCCTAAACCGGTCGCCGCCATGCGCGAAGTCGGCTTGACTCCGACACATCGTGCTGCTGAACCGAATACTTGGCGCGAGATCCTGCAATTGATCGATCAGAAGGTACCTGTGTCCAATCAAACCGTTGGCCTTCAAGAATATGGTGTACCTAACCGAAGCCTCATTGCAGGTCTCGAAGCTCGCGGTGCAGAAGTCTCGACCGTGCGGGTCTATCAGTGGGATCTTCCTCTAGATTGCGAACCGCTCAAAGCGAATGTTCGCGCTATCATCGCGGGCCAGCGCGATGTGCTGATGTTTACCAGTGCCCATCAGGTTGTCAATCTTCTACGCATCGCTGCAGAACTCGGCGTCGAAGACGAGCTGCGAGCTAAGTTCTCCAGTTCTATCGTGGCTTCGATTGGCCCAACTACCACTGAGATGCTTCATCAACTTGAGCTACCGGTCGATATCGAACCTGAGAATTCCAAAATGGGTCACTTGGTTCAGGAAGCTGCGAAACGCGCGCCGAACCTTGTCGCTGGAAGACGTTCCAACGAACGACATTTCGCGCGACCTGCATCCGGCGATAACGCGCTGCCGACCGATGCCAGTCCCTTCATGCAAGCGTGCCGACTACAGGCTGCACCCGTCACGCCGATTTGGCTGATGCGTCAAGCCGGCCGCTACATGGCTGAGTACCGTGAAGTTCGAGCCAAGGTCTCGTTTCTTGAACTGTGCAAGAATGCAGATCTCTGCGCTGAAGTGATGGTCACGGCAGTCGAAAAAATCGGGGTGGATGCGGCTATCATTTTCTCCGATCTGCTACCGATTCTTGAGCCGATGGGACTCGACTTGGAGTTCGCTGCCGGCGATGGTCCCGTCATCCACAATCCAATTCGCACCGCTTCGGAAGTAGACCGAATCAACGAACTGACATCGATGGAACCGCTGCAGTTTGTCGCTGATACTGTGACCAAGACTCGTGCCGCGCTCAAGCCGCACATACCTGTCATCGGCTTCGCGGGTTCACCATTCACGCTAGCCAGCTACATGATCGAGGGTGGATCGAGTCGGCACTATGCGCATACGAAACGATTGATGTATGCCGATCCAGGAGCATGGGATGTACTGATGAGAAAGCTCGCCAACTCCATCGCTCTTTACCTTAATGCGCAAATCGATGCCGGCGCACAGTGCGTCCAACTCTTTGATTCATGGGCAGGATGCTTGTCGGTCTACGATTACACTCAGCAGATCCTCCCATACATGAAGATCATCCTAGATCGCATTCAGCCCTCGGTGCCGGTGATTAATTTCGCAACCGGTAATCCTGCGTTACTCCCACTACTAAAAGTAGACCGCCGAACCGTTGTCGGCGTCGACTGGCGAGTGGAACTCAACGAAGCCTGGAAGACCGTTGGCTACGATCACGCTGTCCAAGGCAATCTAGACCCCACCATTCTGCTAGCAGACAAAGCGACGATTCGGCAACATGCAGATCGAATTTTAAAACTCGCCGGGGGCCGCGCTGGACATATCTTCAACCTCGGTCATGGCATTCTTCCTAATACGCCCGTAGATCATGTCAAATTCCTCATCGACACGGTGCATGAACTGAGCCAACGATAGATCCAGTTACACTCCCACTGCATGTCCATGCCGTGGGTAGAGGCTGAAGAGAAGCATGATCGAAAAGATTTAACCTTGCCAAATGGCTACGCCAAGAAAAGGTGAACTTCGTCGTCGATCGTGATATAAAGAACGTCGGCAAATCTGGAACCACTTCTTCACCAACCAGTTTCAGCAACAGCACTCCATCGAAGCACAGGCCTGAAATGGAAATTTTAATCATCCTGCCTCTTATTGCGATTTTTATTTTCGCTGCCTTCTACGCTGCCGAGTATGCGAAAAACAAAAGACGCGAAGGGGTCGCTGCCTTTGCTTCCGATCTGTCGCTCGAATACCGTTCCCTCAGTTTTCCTGAAGATTTAGGAATAACCGTTCCTTTTCACCTTCTTTCGCTAGGAAGATCGCGAGAAATTAACAATATCGTTGTCGCGGACACACAAGATACTGTGGCAGTCATGTTCGACTATAAGTATGTAGTGGGCAGTGGGAAAAACTCTGCGACGCATCGACTCTCGGTCGTTTTCTTCTCCAGCAAGCTGCTCAATACGCCCGAATTCACGATGCGACCCGAACGCTGGTTCCATCGACTCGGTCAAGTTTTCGGCATCAAAGATATCGACTTCCAAAGCCATCCTGTATTCTCGTCGCAATTCCTTCTGCAAGCCAGTGACGAAAATGCCATTCGCTCGTGGATGTCGATGAATCGCTTGACCGCTCTCGAAAAGTATAAAGATATTTGCATCGAATCCATGGGATCTGAATGCCTGATTTACAAGACAACTCTTATTCCGCCACGAAACCTTCGAGCTTGGCTGGAAGAATCGTTCGCCATCTTTAGCATTCTTAGCGACGAGTCGTAAAACAGCCCGTTAACCACATTCGTTGAACACAATAACCAATTTCGAGCAAGGGAAATGGAAGGATGCCTTCAAAGCCGCAGGGAATTCTTCGACATATCATTCTCTGCACAGTAGGTAGCTCGGGTGACGTGCATCCCTTTGTAGGTCTTGGTCGCCAGCTGCGCCGCCGTGGCTATCGTGTGACACTCGTCACCGCCGGCTACTTTCGCGAATTAGCAGAAAAGTCGGATCTGGAATTCGTCGATACCATGCCCAACGCTGACTTTCGCCAGATGGTCAGCGATCCACAGATATGGCATCCGATGATCGGCGTGCGCAAAGTGATGGAACTTGCCGTTCGCCCCAACTTGGAACCGATCTATCGAACCATCGAAAACCTCTACACTCCAGGCGACTCTATGGTCGTCGCGTCAACGCTCGCTTTTGGCGCTCGACTGGCGCAAGAAAAGTTCGATACACCGCTGGTCACTATCCATTTATCGCCCGCTCTATTTCGTAGTGCGTATGAAGGACCGCGACTACCGAAAGTAACTGTGCATATCGGTCCCCCTTGGCTTAAACGATTCAAGTGGTTTGTGGCCGACAAGTTCGCAATCGATCCTATGATCATACCGTGGCTGAATCCTTTCCGTAAACAAATTGGACTTCAGCCTGCACGTCGCATCTTCAAGGATTGGTGGCATTCTCCACTTTCGACGATCGCCATGTTTCCCGATTGGTTCGCGGCCAAACAACCCGATTGGCCATCACAACTGAAGCTTTGCAGCTTCCCTCTCTACAGTGAGGATGGTATAGCCGAACCATCTGAAGAACTAAAATCATTTTTACAATCAGGCTCCAAACCAATCGCTTTTACTCCCGGCTCTGCGAACCTATTTGGTCACGACTTTTTCGCCGCAGCCGTAGATGCTTGCCAGCGATTAGGACGAAGAGGTCTCTTGTTGACTCGCTTTCCTGATCAGATACCTGCCCACCTTCCAGCATCCGTAAAACATTTTGATTTCGCACCGTTTCGTTGGCTCTTGCCTCAGACCGAGATGTTGGTGCATCACGGTGGAGTCGGCTCGATGTCGCAAGCGATGGCCGCTGCTATTCCTCAGATCATCATGCCGATGGCCTTTGATCAAGTCGATAACATTTATCGCGTCGAGAAACTTGGCATAGGAAAAGGTTTACAGCGCGAAAAGTTTACAGGCCCTGCCTTAGCCTCAGCCATCTCTTCGCTGTTCAATGATCCACAAATGCCAAACCGTGTTCATCAAGTAGCCCAACAACTCGCGCAGGAAGATGGTCTAACTGCTGCGTGTGACGAAATCGAAAGTGCCTGGGAAAGATACCACCGAAAGTAAAATGTACTTTCACGGTTATTCTCGTCGATGTAATTCAAGGCGTCTGCGATTCACCGTCGAGTATTGCGTCGATCGACTGCAGGGCTGCCAATGAGTCCATCGCGATACTGATCTGCCGATCTGGTACATCGCAATCTCGAGGATTGATGCGGATCAACGTTGCTTGATATCGCCGCGAAATTTCTTCGCTGACGCGCCTGATACGGGGCAAGGCCACACCGGCGCCGCATTCAATGACTACGAGTCGTCCTGGAATACTCCGAATCCAATCTTCAAAACGCCACTGCTGCGATTCAGTCCTAGCTTCATCCCAGTTCCAATCATTGAACATCAAAATATTGGGACGCGCTAATCCGCCGCACCGAGGGCAAATGGGCATGGGCCCCCGAGATCGCATTGTTTCCTTATCGATATCAATTTCAATCCCGTCGGCCGAAAAGATTCCGATCCCACACTGCTTGATACACTGCAAATGATGGATACTGCCATGCGTTTCGACCACTCGCGTCTCTTCAAAACCAGAACGTTGGAATTGACCGTCAACATTTGTAGTGTAGACAAACATTCCATGGGGCATCCGCTGCGACCATTTCCGAAGCAGGCCGAACCCTGCATGCGGAACGGTGTTTCGATACAGCGAGAGGCGATGGCCATAGAATCCCCAAGCGAGATTGGGATCTTGTTGAAACCAGTATGGATTCGCCATTTCTTCAAAGCGAATGCCCATTTTTGCGTAAGGTGGATAAGCTTTCCAAAAACCTTCCTCCCCTCGAAAATCAGGCAATCCGGAATCCACACCCATACCTGCTCCGGCAGTCACCAAGAGAGCTTGTCCGCTGAGTATTTCGCTAGCTGCTTTCTTGATCGTGGAATCCATGACGATTATTCACCTGATCAAATTATACTGCGAGGTAATCCTCAATTGACTTCGATTTCATTTGTACCGAAAGCATTGCATCCTTGGGCCGTTCGCAGCATCCACCTCAAAGTCAATAAACATCAATGCTTTTAAGGCTTAACAGCAGCGACGAGGTGATAGCGTTTGCTAGGCCAGATATCGACATCATCCCAAAGATTGGGAAGAAACTCTTCGTACCAAGAGGGTTGTTTGGTCACCAATAAAAGTTGGCCACCCGGTTTCAAAGCTTTCATCGCTGTTTCGACGAAGTGTTCAGCGATTCTAAAGTCTGCGAAATAGGGTGGATTGGCAACCGCTAAATCGAAGCTCTCCGCGGCACTCTTGGTACCGAAGCTATTCAACTCAGCGGTAATATTGCTTAAACCATTTCGTCTCGCCCCTGCTTCGGTACATTGAACTGCTCTCGCATTGCCATCGACTGCATGTAGAACGGTTGTTGAGTCGCGTGCTGCCAACGCGAGCGAGACAGTACCTGCCCCACATCCAATATCGATCACGCGACTTTTGGGCCCCATTTCGATCGTATCAATCAACTGCCTTGCTCCGGGATCAATATGTCGATGAGAAAATACTCCTGGTCGGCTGATTGCGAAGATCAATTTCTCTCGATCACGAAAAGCGAATTCACATTCGAAGTCTCGGACTCTTTTCAGCTCGGTCGTTTTGCTCGCAACGTACACCGTTGCATCTGGAAAAGATTTGACCGTCACCTTGGCGAACAATTCTTTCATTTGCTGATGCAACCATTGGTCGCGGGGGTTATCGACTGACGTGATGAGTGTCCCACCGAGAGATAATCTTTGATGCAAAAGCTGAAGAGTGTCGCGAGACAATTCCGCCTCACCACCTGTCATCAAAGGTACGATGGCTAGATCAACCGTTCGTTCGGAAGGATCTGCCTGACATTCAAAGTGAAGTCGTTGAAGCAGTTCTTGATCGTCCAGTTCACGGCTGTAATCGATCGCCTTTTGCCATTGGTACTGGTCGATGAACCAGCAATAGATTTGCGCGTTCTTACGAGCCTTCGCTAGGTATAATGCGAGTTGACCTCGCCCCAGCGTGGTGCAAAACACGGTCGTGCCGGGGAGCGATTCGGCAACTTCTATCGCTCTTTGTTCGGCAATTCTTGGTGATAGAGATGAGTTCACAGGCTCCACCGATGAAAGGGTCAGCGTACAATGGGTTGGAAACCTTGTATTGTACTTCGCTGACCGCGAAGCGGGCAGCCTTGATGGAAAGTGACCAGGAAATGAATCAGTGGGATTTAATTGTGATTGGGGGAGGTGCGGCGGGATTATGGGCTGGTGGCACTGCAGCCCAGAAAGGTTCCAAGGTTCTCGTTCTGGAAAAAAACAATAAAGCTGGGCCTAAAATCCTGATGTCCGGAGGTACTCGCTGCAATATCACTCACGATTGTGATTGGCGAGCGATTGTCGAAGCGTTTGGCCGTGAAGGGCGATTTCTTTCTTCCGCTTTGCATCACCTTCCTCCGACTGAAGTCATTCGTACGATCGAAGCCGAGGGAGTCGCTACGAAGCGCGAGATTACTGGAAAAATATTTCCTGTGAGCGATCGAGCCATGGACGTGCGCGATGCCTTGGTGAGACGCATGACGCGCTCGGGTGGTCAATTGCAGACAGGGACTGCTATCAAGGACGTCCGTCGAACCAGCGATGGAACTGGTTTCGAAGTTGTCTCCGAAGATCATGTATGGCAGTCGGCGCGATTGTTGATATCGACCGGTGGGTTATCTTATCCCGGTTGCGGTACAACGGGCGATGGTTATCCATGGCTGCAACGTATGGGTCACAATGTGACGCCGCTGCGTCCTGCTTTAACACCCTTGGTCTCTTCGGTACCTTGGCTCAATGATCTGCAAGGTATCACGCTGCCGGACGCAACAGTCCAGGTGGAACTACTCGATGAGAGCGCAGGTGGGTCAAAGCGTAAAGATTCTCGCTTGGTTGCGCGAGGTGGATTGCTCTGGACCCACTTTGGACTCTCCGGACCAGCACCGATGAACGTTTCGCGGGCTGTCTCCGATCTCCCACCTGGCCATCATTCAACACTTCACATCGACCTTGTTCCAGATCGCAAATCGGAACAGCTCACTCAGTGGTTTCAATCGGCAACTCAGTCGGGTAGTCGCACGTTGCTCAATACGCTCAGCGATTTGATTCCGCGCCGCCTAGCACAAACAACGATTGAACTATCTCAGATTCCGATCGACAAACCTTTAGCCGAGGTCAGTAAAAAACACCGACAAGACTTGCTTGATCGAATCAAAAATTTCACGATTCCACTGCATGGAACGCGTGGCTATTCGAAAGCCGAAGTCACTGCAGGTGGTGTTGTCTTGTCGGAGGTTCATCCTCAATCGATGGAGAGCAAGTTGGTTCCCGGTCTGTTTCTAGCGGGTGAGATTTTGAACCTTGATGGTCCCATTGGTGGATTTAATTTCCAAGCAGCGTTTAGTACCGGACATTTAGCGGGAATGAGTCAGGGAACAACGTAGACGGATGGTGCATTGCGCGGTGGGTTGCTTGATGTGTGAACCGTAAGTTGGTGGTGACCAGCTTGTTACGGTGAGAGGCCTTGGAGGGACCGCTGATACACCCTACGAGTGCAAGAAAACAGTTTGGTCGCTTTACGGCGGCGGTTTGAGACTATAGGCTTATGCGGGTCGTCCCGTCCTTATTTCAGAGAGTTTTACTGCGATGCGCCATCTTCTCACGAGTTTAGCTGCTTTGTTTTTGTCCGTTATTTCTCAACCTGCATTTGCACAAGAAAAGAAGGAGTTGGATCCTGCGATCGCTAATGATCCTGTGCGAATGTTTGAACCAAGAGATTTTGCGGACCAAGCGGGTAACGTACTTAAGTATCGTTTGCTTAAGCCAGCCAACTACAACCCTAACCAGAAATATCCACTGGTGATTTTCTTGCATGGTGCGGGCGAACGTGGGAATGACAACAAAATCCAACTCGTTCACGGTATGAAGGACTTTCTAGATGCTGAACGACGCAAATCGATGCCGTGCTATGTTCTAGCCCCGCAGTGCCCTGCCGGTAAAAAATGGGTAGAAGTCGATTGGTCCTCTGAAACCAGCACCCTCCCTGAAAAGGTAAGCGATTCATTAGGCTTAACGATCGAACTAGTAAAGTCGATGATCGAAACCGCTGCCGTCGATCCCAATCGTATCTATATCACAGGTCTATCCATGGGTGGCTACGGTACCTGGGACGCGCTAGCTCGACATCCCGAAATTTTCGCTGCCGCTGCACCAATCTGCGGTGGTGGTGACCCAGCGACTGTCGCGCGTTTCAAAAACATTCCGCTATGGGCGTTCCACGGAGATGAAGACAAGGCCGTTAAGGTTGAGCGTACCCGAGCGATGATCGAAGCACTCAAGACGGCCGGCGGCGAACCGAAATACACCGAGTATCCTGGCATTGGTCATGATAGCTGGACAGCTACCTATAAGAATCCTGAGTTTCATCAATGGCTCTTTGCTCAGCGCCGCCCTAAGAAACCAGGCGACAGCGGTAAATCCGCAGAGGAAACTTCCGCAGAGAATTCAAACGAAAATAAATCTAGCGAAGAAAAACCCTCAGAAGACAAATAACTTTTTCCTAAGCGGGAAACATGGCGATCGTGTCCTATCCTTACTCCGATCTTGAGCTGGATCAACAAGCGATGTTGTATCCGATGCTGGGTTACTTGCATCGTGACCGCAACCTATGGCGTGTGCTCGCTCAAGGTCGCTTCTATCGCCATGTCCCTATCACGCTCTCCAAACGTTTGCTGATGCGAGGTTTGCAGCGCGTCATGAACGTCCCGCGCGAGGAGTTCAGCGAAAAGCTTTTTCAAAAACGTCTCGAAGGTTTTCTTGTCGCCTCGGAACCGAAACGGCAAGTCGTTTTACAAGTTGGCTCATTGCGATTTCCGCTTCGCAAAAAAACTCGCGGCAGTGGACTGTTCCAAAGCACTTTTGATATCCCTATCGACTTGCTTGAGCAAGTGGCTCCAGAGGATGCAGTAGCGGGTGGGCAAATGAATATTCAGCTTGCTCTCCATCCCGACTCAGGAAGAGGATCACCGATCGAGGGCTCGTTGTTTCTTGTTCCTCCTAAAGGCTTGAGCATTATCAGCGATATCGATGACACGATTAAGCGGACTCAAGTAACACAAAAACGCGCGATGCTCGCGAACACCTTCGTACATCCTTTTCAAGCGATCGAAGGAATGTCAGCTCTATATCAGCAGTGGTCGCAACAGGGAGCTGTCTTCCACTATGTATCGAGCAGTCCCTGGCAAATCTATCCAGCGATCTCTGAGTTTTTTGCTGCTGAACAGTTTCCTGCCGGCAGCATGCATTTGCGGTGGTTCCGGTTGCGCGATGAAATCGTTCGCAAGTGGCAAATCCTTCGTCGCCGAGGTAAGTACGGAATCGCAGCTGGGCTACTTAAGCGATTCTCTCAGCGACAGTTCATCCTGATCGGGGACAGCGGTGAACGAGATCCCGAGATTTATTCGAGATTGGCGAAGCGATATTCCAATCAAGTGGCGATGGTGGTTATTCGTCAAGTCGCTGACCATCCACTGGAAGGTCGACGTCTACAGAAAGTTGTGCAGACAATGCGCAAAATTCCCTTTATGACATTTGAGGATGCCACGGAACTTCAAGCGATCGATATAGCGTCGATATGACAGACACAGTAGCGACTGCGTCTGTAACACAAAGACTTCCAAGACCCAACCTCAGCGAATCGCTGCTGAAGATCCGTCCGCGATAATCTACTCTCGCTTCGCGCCCAAACGCGACAACCTTTCGTTGATCGGTTTCTTCATCGGAAATAATCGCGAGCGATTCGGCTGCTTGGTCGTCTCTTGCCCAAATGTCGAATCAGGATGGCTGACCGGTAATCCGGCAGGTTCTTCTACAGAGGCCGCAGAAGGTCCTGGGGATGCAGTTGCTGCAGGTTTAACCACAGCCGCCTTGTTAGCCGAATTCATTTCATCGATCAGCGGATCACGTTCCAAAAGACGATTGATACGTTGCTCGATCGCCGTCAACTGTTCTCCTTGATCCTTGGAGACAAACGTAAAAGCGATTCCTTCGCGCCCCATTCGACCGGTACGTCCAACGCGGTGAACGTAATCATCGCAATCTTCTGGGATATCGTAATTGATGATATGCGAGATACCTGAGACATCGATACCGCGACCTACCACATCCGTTGCCACGAGCATATGTAACTTGCCTGCTCGCAATTCCGAAAAAACTCGGTCTCTCTGCTTTTGATTCATATCGCCATGAATGCAACCCATGCGCACATTGGCCCACTCGGGTCGCTTCGACAACGTTTTTTCTAGGGTGCGATGCAGTTTGTCGGTGCCCCGTTTGGTACGACAGAAAATGATCGACTGGGGTGGCCGTTCTCGATCGAGTAATTTCAGTAGCAAGTCGAGTTTCTGCGGCTGCTCGACAGTTAGATAACGCTGCTCGATCGTATCGACCGAGATTTCTTTATTGGAGCAATCGACTCGCGACGGATCGACCAAGTATTTGTTAGCCAGCTTTTGGATTTCTGGAGCGAGTGTTGCACTGAGCAAAAGTGTTTGGCGATCTTCGGGGCAGCGGCGTAAAATGCGTTCGATGTCGGGTCGGAATCCGATATCGAGCATTCGGTCAGCCTCATCCAGCACGACACACCACAGATCGTCGAGTTTCAAAGTTCCTCGGCGAAGATGATCGATCACTCGGCCGGGCGTGCCGACGACAATCTGAATACCCTCGGACAGCTGTTTCATCTGGCGATTGAGCAGTTTTCCGCCAGAAAGTACGACCGCATGGGTAGGACAGCCATATGCTAGTTTTAAGATTTCCTGGTATACTTGTTCAGCTAATTCACGGGTAGGAACCAGGATCAGGGCTTGTGGATTGCGGCATTCCCGCAAAGGATCTAGCTGTTCAAGGATCGGGATGGCGAACGAAGCCGTTTTTCCGGTTCCCGTACGAGCTTGACCGATCACATCCCCACCTTCCAAGGCAAGCGGGATGAGTTTGGCTTGGATATCGGTCGGCTGTTGATAACCCGAACGATACAAGGCTTTGAGCATAATTTTAGATAATCCCAAATCCTCGAAACGAGTTGGAATGGGATTAGAGGATGGACTTACTGATTCTTTCGAAGATGACAATGGACCCTACCGAACGTGCACCGCAAGGAATGGACTGAAAAACTAGCCGAAAACTTGAACAAACCTTAAGAACTGTAATGCTTCAGGATCGGAACGTTTCAAAACGTCCATGCTAAAACAAAACAGATCTGAAATCCCAGTGGCTTGAATCTTCCTTCGAGGAAGAAAGCCAACAGGACAAAAACCAAATGGTACGCCCCGAGGACCGAGGACGTAGGAGTGTCAGGGAAGGCAACCGCGGGAAAATCCCACCGGCGGGGTTACCTATATCTAGGATTGTACCGCTTTAAGCCACCAGAACGAACTGCTGCGGTGCAAAAAAATTTGGATTTGGAAGGAAATAGAGGATGAATTCTGTCATCGAATCAATCACCGAGCGGATCTGGGACACCATCTACTTCTACATTCCCAGGGAACTCGAAGAGTTTTACAAAGAGATTGCCCAGATCTCTGCCGCGGACTTATTGGCCATCTTTGAGGACGTAACCAACAAACTCGAAGCGACTCCCGAGGATAAGCGGGCCACCATCCTTTCCCGACACGCCGTTGGCTATATCTCTCACCTAGGCCTCCGTTTCGCCGTTTTGGCGACCGATAAGGCAACGCGGGAGCAAATCAAAAGCGGTCAGGATGAACTCATTCCCACAAAATTGCTGGAGCGATTCTATTTTGCGGTGCCCAAAAAGCCCGCCGAATATCGCGGAATCGCCATGCAAATGCTCGCCGCGCGATCGCAAGATTCCGACCTAAAAACGCTGGCTAGAATCATCCGTGATGACCCACCCGCCACGTGCGAAGCATTCGCTGTCGGCCTCAGTCCCCTGTTTCGGCTCAACGATTGGAACCTGTCAGCCTTCTTTCCAGAAGCCTTTCAGGCGATCGAACATCAACATATCGCTGCCAGCATCATCGATCTGTCCAACTTCGTTACCAATCAACGCAAGCTCAAACAACACCCTGGCTACGAACGTCGCCAAGAATTGACCGAACTACTCGGCGGTGTCGTTCGCCGACTAGAGAAATTCGAAGAGGACCCACGTAACTTTGGCCAAGAAGTCAACGAGATCCAAAACACCCTCAAAGAAGCGATCTCGCTCGCCGTATCGCTCTGCTATTGCATGGGTCTGATGGGAGACGAAGCGGCTATTGGTAAACTCAATCAAGCTTCGGAACTCATGCATCGCCGCGTTCAGGCAGAAGCCTTTGGCTCCTTAGCTCGTTTAGGAGACGATCATGGTCGCAAGCAATTAATCGCTCTCGCAAAAGAGCCTTCAGCGCGTTTGCGAGTCATCGCGTACGCAAAAGAACTCGGGCTCGATGATATGATTAATCCCAAGTTTATGTCCGATGTTTCAACAGCCGAAGCAAAACTCGCGCTGTGGTTAAGCGAACCGCGAAACTTTTCCGTTCCTCCCACCAAACTTGAATTGATCGATCATCGCGAACTTTATTGGCCAGGTTACAAAGAGATTCAAGATGTCTATCTCTTCCGCTTCCACTATGAACTTGGCCCATTAACGATCAGCAATATCGCCATCAGTGGACCAGTCAATTTCGCTTTCGGAGCCGACTTAGCAGATCTACCAATCGAAGACATCTATGCGGCTTTCGCCGGTTGGCACATGGAACATCCGCAGGTGCAAGAGTTTCCTGTGGAGTATATGGAAGCTTTTAAAGCTACGGCGATCACTCCCTTACAACGTAAGCTCCGCGATGCAGGCCATAAAAAGATCAAGAACGTTACATTAGGAGTTTTCTTTGGCGAACATGTTCTGGTTTCCGAAAGCTCGCGAGGAAAACTGCGCGGTATCGCAGTGACAAGCAGCAATGATATTCTTTGGTTCCCAACCTCCTCTCGCACCAGACCTATCACTGCCGTGGAAGCTTACAGCATTTTCAAAGGCCGCATTGTGCTTCGCAGCTTCAATGAAGCTCTCGGCAACGCCTGGCGCAATTTTGAAGAACATCCTTACGCCGACGGAGAAGATACGGAAGACGACAACGAGGATACTAACTCGTTCAAACCAGATTCAACGGAGCACGACTCCGATGGAAACAACGGCTCCAAC
>JBEGUT010000033.1:0-14363 GCA_041178745.1 Planctomycetota bacterium
CCTCTCTAGGGCGAGCTTTCTTCATTCACAGCCCGCGGTCTGGGCTTCCATCATTGTCGGCTACTCATGAACGAGTTTGCCCTACCACTGCGAAGGCATGCGGTGCTCTGCGACACAGGTCGGCCAAGAATCGTTAAATGCCTCAACGAGTGGTTCCCATCGTTTTCAGTCGCTCTTGTTGTCGCCAGACAACTTTGCCGATCGCCTTCTCATCTCGAAAAAATTCTTTTTGCGAACGCTTGAATTTTTTCTGCAAAGTTCGGGTTGAGCGAGAAGTCGAACGACTTCGGACAAGGGTATTAACGCCCTGCTATGCTAACTATAGATTGAAGGCGCAGCGTTTTTACAGCGATCCTATTCGATCTTACGCAGATGCGGTGTTTTGTTCTGCTGCGAGTAAGGTCCCAAGGTCCCTTGGTCTTCACATGCACTTGCTGCTAGCGACTATCAAGGATCTAGGGAATTTCTCCGAGCGTTATCGACCTAAAAAAGGAAATGTTCGACATGCCTTCCAGCTATGATGCGATTTTAGTTGTTTCTTTCGGAGGCCCCGAGAAAAAAGAGGATGTCATTCCATTTTTGGAAAATGTGCTCAGAGGAAAAAACGTTCCTCACGAAAGAATGCTTGAGGTAGCCGAGCATTACTATCACTTCGGAGGCGCTAGTCCAATCAACGAGCAGAATCGAGCTCTCATCGAATCGCTTCAAGCAGAATTAGCTGAGCATGGTCCTTCCCTTCCGATTTATTGGGGAAACAGGAACTGGCATCCTTATCTTACTGAAGCGTTGACGGAGATGAAAAATGACGGCGTAAAGAAAGCGGTTGCTTTCTTTACCTCGGTATTCAGTTGTTATTCTGGGTGTCGCCAGTATCGCGAGAACATCATCGCAGCCCGAGAAGAAGTCGGTCCGGATGCACCGGAAGTTGATAAGCTACGTATGCCTTATAATCATCCAGGCTTCATCGCGGCTCAATCCGCAGTAGTGCAAGAGGCGTTGCAAGAGATTCCTCAGGATCTACGAAGTGAGTCTGTGATCCTTTTTTCAGCCCACAGCATTCCGATTTCGATGGCAGAAAATTCTAGATATGAACTGCAACTGCGCGAAGCGGCGCGATTGATTTGCGAAGAGCTTGGACATTCGCATTGGGAACTCGTATTTCAAAGCCGCAGCGGACCACCTCAGCAGCCTTGGTTAGAACCCGACATCTGTGATCGTATCGAGCAATTGCGGAGCGAGAAACAGACTCGTGCTGTGGTGATAGTGCCGCTTGGGTTTATCTCTGATCACATGGAAGTGATGTTCGATTTAGATGTCGAAGCAGTTGATACTTGCAAAGAATTGGGAATTCACTGCGCCCGTGCGAAGTCGGTGAGCACTCAGCCTCGCTTCATTTCGATGATTCGCGAGTTAATCGAGGAACGCGTTACGGGATCTGCAGAGCGAGTTGCTTTGGGGCAGTATGGTCCAAGCCATGATGTATGTCCGGTCGATTGTTGTTTGTATCCACGACCGCAAGGCAGACCAGGCGGCCCTGGTTCTGCTGCTCGTGATGCTGGCCAAGGAACTCCTTCGGCGGGAAGGCCTTCTGCAGGTTCTAGCGGTGGAACCCAGCCATGACGGCAGTTTTAAGACAATTAGGATCATCCGATCTTTGGGTGTCGGCTGTGGGCTTGGGATGCTGGCCGTTTGCCGGAATCACCAGCTTGGGAGTCGATGATCGGCTCAGTGAAGAAACCATCTTGGCGGCTTTGGATGCAGGAATTAATTTCATTGACACGGCGTACAGCTATGGTTTCGATGGTCGCAGTGATCGTGTGGTAGCGGCAGCTTTGCGAAGATTTTCTGGCCCATTGATTTTATCTAGTAAGGTTGGAACTCACTACAATTCAGATCGCGTTCGCACCATTGACGGTCGGCCTGAAACGATCACGCGACACACCGAGGAATCGCTGAAGCGTTTAGGTGTCGAGCGAATCGACTTGCTCTATTTGCACCAGCCCGATCCGAATGTTGCCATCGAACGTTCGGCTGAAGCGTTGCTGTCTCTCCATCGCCGCGGACTGATTCGATACGTTGGCTTATCCAATGCCACTGTCGAAGAAACCGACCGATTTCATGGGGTCTGTCCGGTCGTAACGATCCAGCCACCGTTCAATATGTTGCAACAAAGCAGTGTCAATGACTTCCGCTTTTGGTGTACGAATCACTCTGTCGGGATGGTGGTGTATTGGGTTTTAATGAAGGGACTTTTTGCAGGGAAGATGTCGCGCGATTTTCTCTTGGATCAACAGGATCGTCGTCGCAGCTATCCCATGTATCAAGCAGAGCAATGGGATCTAAATCAGGATTTTCTGGATGCTCTTCGGGGAATTGCCAGAAGGATCGATTGGAATGTTGCTCGCATGGTCGTCCGTTGGTCGCTCGAGCAACCGGGAATCACCAGTTGCCTAGTTGGTGCCAAGAGGCCAGAGCAAATACGCGAAACGGCAGAGGCCCTGTCTGCTCCGCTTCCGCAAGGTATTTCGAGCGAGATTGAAGATGCAATTGCTCATCGGCTCTCGGTCGGTGGTTCGATTAATTAAGCGAGTCAACGGTATTGCGATCAAGGTGCTTCAAGCTGAATCTTTTGGCTGTCTTACTCACCTTGCAAGGTCGCGACAATTTTTCGTCTGCCGCCGTGCTCACGGTGTTCGCAAAGATACACACCCTGCCAAGTTCCAAAAGCAATTTTTCCTGAAGCGACAGGTACGGTCAGTGAGACTCCTAGCAAGGCCGACTTGATGTGAGCGGGCATATCGTCTGGGCCTTCGATCGTATGCACGAAAGGTTGTGATTCAGGAACGATTCGATTGAGCCCCGTTTCCAGATCGGTTCGCACATCGGGATCGGCATTTTCGTTGATCGCCAGCGAAGCGGAGGTGTGTTGCAGGAAAAGATGAAGCAGCCCGACCTGCACTTGCCTTAATTCGGGTAATTGCTTCTCAATCGACTGCGTGACCAAGTGGCATCCTCGGTTAAGGGAAGGCAGTTCGATTACTTTCTGGATCCACATCATTTGGTTTCCCGGTGGTGATCTTGTGCTTGATGCATTTTCTCTGAAAAGGCCCATTTCTGAAAGGGCCCATTATGGTATCTGCCGCTGAGGCTTTGGCCTACGTACTAAGTTCTGCTAGCGGCACTACTTTTTTCACAGATTGCAGCAAACTAATGTGATTGACATAGGGTCGACGAGGCATTTTGCCCCTTTGAAATCCGAGCTGAAGAAAAAAAATTGTCCGCCGATAAAGGTATTGGTTACTAGGAGTCGGAGTCTCGGGATATTGCAAATCTAGTGGTAGGAAATGATCAGGGCGGATAACGAAAAAAGGCGATGACCTCCCGGGTCGATCTAAGTAAGGTCTTTCAGGGGGCAAGAAACCCCCGTAGAAGCCAGGAAAGTATTAAAAAAGCCCCATTATTCTCTCTTGAGCGGCTGGGCTGCAAATCGGTTCATAGCCCTAGCGATCGGTAAAGTTAGCCCAGTCACTTTTTATTTGGGGATCGATTCATTTTGTCCAAAACGAGGATGCGGCAACTCGCCGCAAACCGTTTTGTCACAATTGCTTAACGATTTCTTGACTTTGCTTCCTAACCTGAAATAATCGAGAGAGCTTGATGGGTGAGTGGGGACTTGACAAGGTTTGATCTCACCCAAAACCCTCTGTGACAATGACATGAATGTCTCCATACATCGAAAGGGTCGTAGCGTTGGTGTAGGCCGTAAGCCTTGAGCTCGGTTTGCAGCAGAATAGTTGCGTTGCGACATCGAATCACAGAGCGCTTACCAAAAACGTGACAGTAGTGGTCAAGTGGGCTTGACGCGTTGAAATAATGTTCGACGAATTCGTCGGCAAAGAATCTGTAAAGGATTCTGCTGATGATTAGAGCTCCAGTAGGTGATCAGCGTCATGTTCTCGGAGAGAGCGATTTGGTTGCACCGTAGCTGACGAATGGGTGAGTTAGTCACCGCATTTGCGAAGGTAGTTCGAAGTTAACAATGTTTCGAACTGGAGATTTAGCTCACGGGCGGTCGAATCGTGCTGAGCAGTAAGTGAAGAAGTTACTTTGTGTAGCTTCGTTGAAACATATACCAAGGAATTGGCATTAGCCTTTTCCACGCAATTTTCATTTTTTATTTTTAAGGGGATTGAACTGTGTCTGGGATTAAGAATGTTTTCGAAGCGATTTTGAAATACGGCCATGACGAGGATTTCGATCCAGCTGAGTCATCCGCATTTTCTCCAACCGATGCACCGGCTGGATCGCAAGAGAAAATCGAAGTGTTGCGAAAGCGAGTCGAGTTGGGCCAGCCGTTGTGGCACCGAGATGACCGTGTGGATTATGCCGGTCTGACAGGCGCGATTCGCCCTCGAGAGTAGATTGGTCATTCTAAAGCGGCGAAGAGCAAAAGAAATTCTTCAGCTCAATCGCTCTGAAATTCTAAGTAACCTCACGATTAAAAAGTCGTGGGGTTTTTTTATTGGTACCACCCATTTCGTCAGCATCGCAGAAGTTCGTTTAAGCCACGATAGTAGTGTTTTTGTCGAGCACTATTGGAGGGGGTAAGTTGTTTTGGGGCTCCTTCGCGAATGCTCGGGGCTCTCTTTTTCGCGACCAGAGATTTTTGCTAGGGATTCTCCTGGGCCCAACGATTTGAAGCGGGTGTTCGAAAAGATTGCGGGAAAGCATCGGAGAATCGAGGTTGGAAATACGTGCTCCAACTTGATAGGATCGATAGGGAGGCAGAGGGATTCGCAACGCTATGTTTCGATTAGGCAAAGCCAATGCTAACGCTTCTGGATACCTGCGTGCCAAAACGCAACTGAAACAGTTGGTTTACGGTTGGGGTATTGATCAAAAGCAAACGATCTAGACGGGGCGAGGCGAAATTCGCCGCTGGACACAGAGTTTTGGGTTTTGCGGCGGTCTTTAGAGGGATCCGTTTTGAAAAAACGATTGGGGCAGAAGCGGAACGGGGCAAGAGTTTCTTTGCTTGGACTTTGAAATGCACAAGAAGTTGATCTTGAGATCGGTTCTGACGATGCTGGGCGTGATGATTGCTGCAACGCTGGCCATGGTTTGGTTTCGAGGGCCGGTGCAAAGGACGCAGCGTTGGAAGCAAATCTCTTTGGATGCTTCTAAGGCGGTTGAGCCACAGGTTAGGTTGGTGGATTCCGCATTCAATCGTTGGTCGGAAACGGAAAAGGTTTCATTGGCCAAGCAGGCCGACTGGTTGACCGTTTGTCGGCGTTTGGCTTTGGGGCTGGTGGGAAGCGGAATGTCCTTGGAGGAGATTCGGCACCTCGAGCAGTGGCCGGAGTCTGAGAGAGCGGTTATCTACACGGAGTATCTTCTTTCGGATCGTCGCTGGAGCGATTACTTCTCGGAGCGTCTTACGCGAGCGTTTGTGGGAACGGAGATGGGCCCATTTCTGTTGTTTCGTCGCCGAAAGTTTCGAGAGTGGTTGGAGGAACAGTTATCTCAAGAAAAAGGGATGGATTCGATTGCGACCCGTTTGATTGAATCGGAAGGGCTTTGGATGGATCGTCCCGAAGTGAATTTCATTACGGCGACGATACCGCCGGGTGGTGCTCGTAAAGCGGACGTGGTGCGATTGGCGGGACGAACCTCGCGAGTTTTCCTAGGCTTGAGATTAGATTGCTTGGAATGTCACAACGATTTTGTCGACAAGACCTACTTTCCTGAAGGGGATAAGTGGAAAGGTGGAACGCAAGAAGACTTTCACGAGTTAGCAGCGTTTTTTGCCGGTGCGACTTTAGCTGAAAATGCTTTGTTGGGAGTGCGAGAGGAAAAGCTCGATTATCGATTCAAGTACTTGGATGCTAAGGAAGAGGTTGTTGTAAAGCCAAGTGTTCCTTTCGCCGAAGAATTGTTGCCGGAAGTGGGCAAGCCTCGAGAGCGTTTGGCAAAATGGCTTACCGATTCCAGGAATCCGGCATTCAGTCGAGCGGTAGTGAATCGATTTTGGGCGATTGTTACTGGTAAGCCTTTGGTGGATCCCGTTGATGACATCCCTTTGAACTCGGAGGTTCCTGAGCCGCTCCAGATTTTGTCGGATGATTTTGCGCAGAACGGATTCAACATCAAACGATTATTGAGAATCATCGCTTCGACCGATGCTTTCCGTCGAAGCAGTCGTCTTGAAGGTGATGAAGTCACGATGGAGCAGCAGGATTGTTGGGCCGTATTTCCTATTACCCAGCTTCGGCCCGAGCAGGTTGCGGGACAGATTATTCAGGCCAGCCAACTGAAGACGGTTGATCGCGATAGTGTGTGGGTGACTCAGTTGGCTCGCTTTGGACAGATCAATGACTTTCTCAAAGCCTATGGTGACCTTGGAGAGGACGAATTGTCGCCGGAGAACGAAACGATTCCTCAGCGATTGTTGTTGCTCAATGGTCAAATGGTTCGCGAGCGAACAAGGCATGATCCGGTCGCAAATCCGATTTCACGAATTGCCGATCAAGCGTCTGGGGATGTTGGAGCTGTTGAGAATTGTTTTTTAGCGGTGCTCAATCGTCGTCCCAGTCAAGACGAACTGGATTACTTTGTGGCAAAACTTGAGGGCTTACGGTTCGGTGCTAGGCAGAAAGCGGTTAGCGATTTGTGTTGGGTGTTAATGAACACCACGGAATTTCTCTGGAATCATTGAGTTTGTACCGGCGATGGCGATAGGGCCTGATGTTGTGTGGGAAGTGAATTTTTCTTGTTTTGAGGCTTTGTATGTGTGAGTCTTTAACTCAGTCGCCCGATTGCAGCGGAATGTCCATGATGAACCGTCGCCGTTGGCTAGGGGCTGCCTCAATCGCCGCTTCGTCTCCTTGGCTAACGTTGGTTTCTGAAAAACTCGCTCGGGGAGAGCAGGTCAATCCTGAGAGGTCTGCAACTTCTTTGATTGTTCTGTGGTTACAGGGTGGGCCTAGTCAACTGGAAACGTTTGACCCTCATGCAGGCAAGTTAATTGGTGGAGATACTCAAGCGATTCGTACCTCGATCAAAGGCTTTGATTTCGCCAGCTCACTTCCCAGATTGGCCGAACGTGCTGATCAACTCAGTGTGATTCGCTCGATGGTCAGTAAAGAAGGGGATCATGAGCGAGCGACTTATCATCTTAAGACAGGGTGGCGGCCCGACCCAACAATTCTCCACCCATCGATTGGTGCGGTTGTTTGTCACCAGTTGAGTGATGATGTTGAGATTCCTCGTCATATCTCGATTTTAGCGGGGCTGTGGCCAGCTCGAGGAGGATATTTAGGGAGTCGCTATGATGCATTCCAGACGAGTGATCCTCGATTTCCTCTTCCGAATCTGCAGAGAATCGATCAGGATCCTACGATCTTAACGCGGGTTAAGGATCTGGAGTACCTAGAGCGGCAGTTCGCTGTTGGGCGACGTGTTGCCCTGAAAGAAACGTTAACTCCCCATGAATCGGCGACGGACCAAGCGCTGAAAATGATGTCCAGTGAGCAGATTAAGGCTTTTGAAATCTCGAGAGAGGATGACTCCGTTAAGAAAAAGTTTGGAGATACACCATTTGGTCGGGGATGTTTGGCGGCGTTGCGATTGATCGAAGAAGGAGTGCGCTGTGTTGAAGTGGAACTGAGTGGCTGGGATACTCATGCCAACAATCATGCACTTCAGTACTCCCAAGCGGAAGTTTTAGACCAGGGCTTTTCTGCTTTGCTGGATCAATTGAAAGAGCGAGGCTTGTGGCAAAAGACGATTGTTGTTTGCGCGGGTGAATTTGGCCGCACGCCAAACATCAATCCTTTAGCTGGTCGCGATCATTGGCCGCATGGTTTTTCAGTCGCCCTAGGAGGTGGGCCTATCCGACGCGGGTTGGTTCATGGGGCAACTTCTTCACAACCGAAATTGGATGTTGAAGACAAAACCGTAAATGTGGAATCACCCGTTGAGGTGCCTGATTTACATGCTTCGCTTTTGCACGCGTTGGGAGTCAATCATGCGTTGGAATTACAGACACCGATTGGCCGACCACTTAAGCTGAGCCAAGGCAATCCATTGCCATTTTTGCGAGATGTCTAAACGGACTTTGCAGCTTGATTAGGCAAGCTGAAGTTGCTGTTGTTGTTAGCACACTCCCTATCTTTAATACGCACGGGCCCGAGCGTCTTATTCGCTACTTCCGTTACATTAATGCCAGCCATTCTCGATAAGAATTCTCTGTTGGTAAGAGTTCTGTTATCCGATGAAATCTTGGCGGGAATTCCTCATTTGGCATTCATGGGCAAATGTTAGAGCATTTTCCGCGTTTTTTACGGCAATTTTTTGAGTGGGTCGGGATGCCAACCGGAGCATCGAAGGGAACCGCCATAGTGACGACTCCCGCAAGACTTCTTAGGGTGGTGAGCTAGGACAGGACGGCACAGATGGATTTCGATCGCAATCGCTATTTTGCCATTGGCGTGATTTTGCTGTTGCTGGGTATTCAGTTCCGGATGGTGGACTCGTTTGTTCTGAATGAGCCTAGCACACGAGCCTTGGCAAAATTTGGCCAGCAATCGCAACTAGCATCTTCAGATCCTGCTACCGATCTCATATTAGAAACGCATCCGGAGCCTAAAAAAACGATTCGTCCACCTCATTGGTTGGGATGGATTTTGCTGACCAGCGGGGCGGTTATGTGCTTGCATGCGTTTGCCTTGCCAAAACCGGGCAAGTAAAGGGGAGAGTTATATCGGTATCGCTTAGGGACGAGCGATTTTTTTGAAGACATGGATGCTGAGTTATTCTGTTATCCTGTCGAATGAACAACGCCATGACCGACAAGTCGTCCCAAGATTCATCAGATATTTCCGAGCAGTTGCGAGGTTTGGTAGCGGAATTTTCGGCGATTTCCCACCTCTCTTGTAAGCCTCTGACCCATGCGGTGTTCCCAGGATTATTATTGTCGACAATTACGTTCGGTCATGCTGCTCAGCAGGTAGGTGACGCGAAGAACGCTGCGGTCGCCGTTGCTGAGGTCACGGAAGGAACGCAGTCGAAGACAGCTTCCAATCCCAAACCGGCCTCTAATTCCACGAAAAATAATTCCAGCGGCAAGGGAATTACTGCTTCGCCAGCCGGTGGGGCAAAGAGCGATGCGGGTTTGAATCAGGATTTGAATCGTTGGCGAGAGGGGCATCGAGTTGAGAATATGAATGCCCAGATGTCGATTTTGGAGTCGGAGCGATTCAGTGCGTCGTTTAATAATGGCGAACGCAGCTTGATTGTCTTGGAAAACTTGGCGCTTCAGCGTATTGCCGAGGCGATGAAGATCGATTCGTCCGATAGTCGATGGGTAATATCAGGCAAAATCACCGAATTTCGCGATCAGAATTACCTTTGGATCGAACGTGCAACTCGCGCCGCCAAGATCGCCAACCAGTAATCCGCGGTAGCTACCTGGTCTTGATCCCGTCTGAAATGGGGAGGGATAGTCAGGACATCGGCGGAAAACCCTCCGCTCATCGCCCTGGTCTTACAATTGATATCTTGTTGGTTGCATTTGACAACGACTAAGATTACCGTATTGAACTTGGTGCGGAAAAATATCCCACCCGGAGATCGTCTAGACCAAAGGAAATTTGAAGTGTCCTGGTTTTCTCGGGGTGTGGTCGAGTGTACTCCGCAATTATTGGCAAAATTTAAGATAGCGATTTGGGGAAATTGTCATGGCAGGTAAGCGACGAATTTCGGTCACCGATGTCGGAGAGATTTCGGTTGTGCGTTTCTCGGACCGCAAGATCGTTGATTCCGCAAATATTGAGGAAATGGGTGAGGAATTATCTTCGCTCGTTGAAAAAGAGAAGAGAAAGTTCATTCTCTTGAACTTCGAGACGGTTGAGTTTTTATCCAGCGCCGCTTTGAACACTTTGATCCGCTTGGATAAGAAGGTTAAGGCAGCCGGCGGCAAATTAATTATGTGCGGCCTGCGGTCTGAGATCATGGAAGTCTTCAAGATCACTCGTTTGGATCGCGTCTTTCAAATCAAGAAAACGGAAGCCGAGGGAACTACCGCTTTTGGATTGTAGTATTCCGGCTGCAGTTTTCTCTCCCTCTCCATAAGCGTTGTTGCCAAGGACATGACCATGAGTGAGCCTATCTGGAATTGGGTACATGAGGAATCCATACCCAGTTCGCTCGATGCGGGTCATAAAGCGATCGATTATTTGCTTAATACGTTGACCAGCTATGGTTGGGACGGGAGAGAATACTTTCACGTTCAAATGGCTATCGAAGAAGCCATGGTCAACGCTATCAAGCATGGGAACAAAGAGTCTCCTGACAAATCGGTAGCAGTTCGATTTCGAATTGCAGAGAATTTGGTTTGGATTCAGTTAACTGATCAGGGAGAAGGGTTTAACCCGGAAGCATTGCCCGATCCAACCGATGAAGAGCATCTCGATCAACCGCACGGCCGCGGTGTGATGCTTATCAAGGAACTGATGACGGGCGTTCATTACAATGAGCGTGGAAATCAAGTGACCATGCATAAGGTACGGCAGGTCGACGCGGGCGAGTAAGCCTTGTTGGTGCTGTTATACCCTATGCTGTAAAACGCTCAGAGTTTCGTGGGGATTATGTAGTCTCTTAATCATCGTAAGCCTCATTTTAGTGGCCTAAACACCCCCCATCTCCCGTCGCTGCTGGCAGATAATTCTGTTAGACTATTGACCGGTCGTTGAATACCATTTCGCGTGCTGGTTCCTGTTCAAAATAGACAGGAACGCGACCGCCAGCTGTGTTATCTTCTCCTCAATTCCGTCGGATTGGTTTTACGATGCAAGTGGATGCTTACCAATATTGTCCTTGCGGCAGTGGCAAGAAAATCAAGTTCTGCAAATGCGCTGACAATTTTCAGGATTTGGACAAAGTTGAAAGGATGATATCTGGCGGGCAGTTGGTTGCCGCGCTGGATCGCATCAATCAATTGCTCAAGACAAACTCTTCGGCAGGATGGTTGTTGGCTTTCAAGGCACAGATCCAATTCCAGCTTCGCGAATTCGATGGTTTGCACGATACGGCGAATCGTTTTTGGAAGTTGAAGCCCGATAATCAGCTAGCACTTTGGCTGATGACGATCAGTGAGACGATTCGAGAAGAGAATTCTTTGGTTCCTGCCAAATACTTTCTTGATGCAGTCTCGGAAATTCGCGATACCGTACATCCCTTCGGTCAAACAGCCGGCTTGATGCTCTCGGAGCGACTGCTGATGGAGGGCAAGACGCTAACCGCCTTGCTCGTTGCTGATTTGGTTGCGGTGCTCTTTAAGTCGGAAGTTTCTGCCAATTTTGTCCATGAATTGATCAACGACCATTCGCTGCATATCTTCTCGCGCGTCCCTCCCATTCCATTTGATAACCCTGGACAAGTGCCATGGAGTGAGAGATTCAATGAAGTTCGCTCCTTGTTTCGTTCTCATCGAATACCGCAAGCCCACGCCAAGCTTCAGTCGATTAACAAAGAGTTTCCTGATCAACCGGTCTTATTGTCGTATTTGCTGATGTGCGAACTGTACCGGGGAGATTCGACCGCTGCTGCACGCGTTTGCGAAAAAATCGCGAAGAATGAGTCCGTTTCTTGGAATCATCGCACCTATTATCAAACGCTCGGATATACGTTAGATCCTTTATCAACGGGCGCGGTTATCAATCAATCAATTTTGCAATTTGATTTGAGCGATGAACAGAACGAAAACTTTTTACAGCAAGTCAAGGGCGTTTCGGAGCTGTTCGAAATCGCGGATCTCGACGAAAATATTCGCAACGATTTTGCCTCGCTGTTAGATGAGGAAATCGGACCGAAAGCTGTCTACTATTTCTTTGCCGCGTCGACTAACGACGTCAATGGAGAGAAAGTGGAGTCGAATCTTCTTTCCGGCACGGTAGCTTTCTTTGGTAAACAAACCGATCATCCTGCCCGGCTCTTGGTACGAACCACAGACAGTTATCGCGGTATCGCAGATGCTATCGATAATCTGCTGTCGAAGCTTCATTTGAAGAGAGGGGATGGCAAGCTCATCGATCAGGAAAGGTTGTCGCCTTTGCCATTGAATTACTTGCTCAATACCGCCAAGAGAGAAGATGTGGGAGAGACGGCTGGTACAAGTAGCAAAGAGTCTTTCGAGAAAGCGATGCAGACTGTAGCGATCATTCGCGATCGAATTGGCAACGCTGCGATGGCATGCCTAGACGGAAAGACTCCCTACGAGGTTAAGGATGATCCAGGCTATCAGACAAAACTCTGCGGCGTTCTCCTTTTATTGCAGGGAACGGAAGATCTGCGGTTTAGTCAGCAAGACTTTGATTTGATTCGCGATAAATGGAACTTGCGCAAAGACGATCTTGTCGCGATCAATGCGGAATCACCTCGGATTGACCCGGCATTTCTCTATCGAATTGATTTGAGCCAATTGACTGGCAAATCTCTATTACAACTAGGTAGCTATCTGTTCCAATTGCGACTTAACTCGCAATTCAAACCGTTGCTACGACGCGTGGAAGAAGTGGAATTCCCGGCCGACATGCAGGGGGATGCTGACCTTCTAAGGCTGTCACTGAAACTGCATTCCAGTATCGATCCCAATGAGCGAGTTGAAATTATCGAGCAATTGATTAGCGTTCGCGCTAAACTGGGGCTCGGAGTCGGTCAATTGGTACTGATGGCAACCGAGATATTGAATTCACACGGTCGCGCAGAGGAGAGCCAAGCTTTCTTCAGCAAGTACTTAAGCGCATACCCTGAGGATCCGTATTTGGTATCGTTCATCCATCAAGTTACGGCGGCGATGCAAAGACAAGGGCCGTTGGCCGCTTCGCTTCCCGCTAGAAACCCCTTGGAGGCCGCTGGCGCAGATTCCGGAAGTGGTTTGTGGATACCGGGACAGCCAAGTGCACCGAGTGCCGCACCCAGCAGTACACCCGCCAGTGGCGGCTCTTCTGGAAAGTTGTGGATTCCAGGCATGGAGTGAAAGTTTGACAAGAAATCGTGGCAACAAGTAACCTGCCGTCCCACTTGGTTGAATTGCAGCTTGGTTGAATTGCAGCACTCGGTCGAATCTTAAAGTGAATGACCGAGTGCCAATCGTGTACTTTCTTTCAAGCGGCTTGAGTCCTGATGTCATAGAGGACCAGCGGTATTCGAACAGTGCTTGATAGCACCAGCGAGGCCTTATGTTGCCATCGAATAATCATCTCTCCTTCATGATGAGAGCCATGGAATTGGCGTTTCTTGGTCGTGGGTACGTCGAGCCTAATCCGCTGGTCGGTTGCGTCATCGTCAAGGATAATCGAATTGTCGGGGAGGGATATCATCGTCGCTTCGGAGAATCTCATGCTGAGGTCGAAGCGATCAAGGCTGCGCAAGGAGTCGAACTCGCTGGTTCGACTTTTTATGTCACTCTAGAACCATGCTCACACTTCGGAAAAACTCCTCCCTGTGTCGATGCGATCGTGCGAGCTAAGCCTGCGAGAGTTGTTGTAGGGATGCAGGATCCTTTCGCTGCAGTTCAAGGTAAAGGGATTCAAAGTCTTCGAAGTCAGGGTATTGATGTTGTTGTCGGAGTTGGCGAAACCGAAGCCAAGAAACTCAATGCCCCTTACCTGACCTTGATCGGCAAACGGCGTCCACATGTTCTCGGCAAGTGGGCGATGACCGCAGATGGAAAGATCGCTACGGCAACCGGCAGCAGTCAATGGATATCTTGCACCGAGAGTCGCCAGTGTGTCCAGCAGTTACGTGGTCGAGTCGATGCAATTATCGTGGGGTCAGGTACTGCAATTCATGACGACCCTTTGTTGACGGCTCGATCCGGAGGTCCACGCAAACCGCTGCGCGTACTTTTCGATGGACAGTTACAACTCAAAGCGAGCAGCCAACTCGCTCAGACTGCCAAGCAGTTTCCAACAATGATTTGGACGGGGCCTAAAGCGAATGCAACGGCGATCGAAGCATTGAGAAAGCTGGAATGCGAAGTGATTCAATCGCCATCGGACGATTCCGCTGAACGTTTAAGTGAACTGCTTAAGGAACTAGGACGCCGGCGTTGTACCAATCTGCTTTGCGAAGGTGGAGCAGGTTTATTGGGCGCGCTCTTCGACCAGCGTTGGCTCGATGAAGTGCATCTTTTTGTTGCGCCGAAAATTATTGGAGGCGCCCAGGCTAAGGGGCCAGTGGGTGGCCTTGGTCTCAGCGACGTCAATGCTGCCGCCCACATACTCTTCGAAAAACCAATCCTCACAGGTGACGACATTTACCTGAGAGGACTGGTTCAATACAAAGAAGCGTGATGGAGGAAT
>JBEGUT010000034.1:0-14339 GCA_041178745.1 Planctomycetota bacterium
TGAAAATAGAGGGGACGAGATTACGGTAATCGATCTGACCGGGGTAACGTCGCTGTTCGATTTCTTCGTTTTGGTTACCGGAAGCAGCCGTCGACAATTAGGAGCGATCGCGGACGAAATCGAGCGTGCTTTGAAGCAACTAGGCGAGAAAAAACTCTCCATTTCGGGGCTTGAAGAGGGACGCTGGGTCGTAATGGATTACGGCAGCATTGTGATCCATCTCTTCGACGAAGAAACCCGTGGTTTCTATAATCTCGAAAACCTATGGGCAGACGGCAAAACCGTCGACGTGAGTGAAATCATCAAATCTTCCTCTGCGTCCATGGCACGCCTCGATCGCTGATAAGCTCAGCAACCGCGTCCCTATATTACCTCTCATCGTTTCGACGACGATACTTGAGCAATTGTACCTCCAGCGAGTATCCTCTCGGAAAATAATCCCGAAAATGGTCGCCCAGTATAGGCTCATTTTCCTTTTGAATTATCACCCTGAGATCCAATAGGCTCTTCGTTTTTAAGGTTGATCAAGATGCAGATGATTGAATTGGTACGAGAGCGATTCGCATCGGCCCTGAACCGCATGGGACTTGATGGAGCAGCATTAGCCCAACGAGTTACCGCAGTTCGCGATCCGCAATTCGGCGACTACCAAGCCAATCTTGCGATGGGACTTTCCAAACAGCTCGGCAAAGATGCCATGGCTGTCGCTGAAGAAATCGTTCAGCAACTAGATATCACGGATCTCTGTGATACCCCCGTGATCGCTCCGCGCGGATTTATCAATCTCACACTCAAAAATAATATTATCACATCGTCCCTAAAGTCGGTCGCTTCCTCGGAACGACTCGGAGTCAATTCGGTACCACGACCACGCACTTACGTTCTCGACTATTCCTCACCCAATGTTGCAAAGCCTATGCACGTTGGGCACATAAGATCCACCGTCATCGGTGATTCCCTCGCAAAGATACTTCGATTTCTAGGTCATCATGTCATCACCGACAATCACCTCGGTGACTGGGGCACCCAATTCGGCATGATTACCTATGGCTACAAACATTTCGTAGATAATAAGGCGTTTGCCGAAGCTCCGGTTACGGAACTCTCCCGTCTGTATCGAGTCGTCCATCAAATGATGGAATGGCAGGCCGCGGAAAAGGATCTGCCTAAGAATAAACTCATAGCGGAGAAAGCGGTCGAGAAATTCGAGAAACTACAGACCGAGCTGAGCGCAGCGGCTGCGACTGACAAAAAATCTAAGAAGATGCTGGAGGATGCACAGAAAGAACAAAAGAGCGCTTCAGAAAAACTTCGCAAAACAGAAGCGATCCTAGAGAAGCGAAAACTTAAGCCTGAATTGAGTAATGCGTGCGATCAGCACCCCGATCTTGATACCAAGGTATTGCTAGAAACAGCCAAACTCCACTCTCTCGATCCAACAAACCTTAAGCTGTGGCAGGAATTTCTTCCATTGTGCATGGATGAAATCCATCATATCTACAAGCGACTCCACATTCGCTTCGATATGGAATTAGGTGAAAGCTTTTATCACGATCGACTGGGACCTCTCGTACAGCGATTGATCGATAATGGTATGGCGAAAACCAGCGAGGGAGCAATATGCGTCTTCTTACCTGGTTTTGATGTCCCCATGCTCATTCGCAAACAAGATGGTGCCTTCCTGTATGCAACCACCGATCTAGCCACGATCGAATATCGGGTCGAGAAATTTAACCCCGACGCGATCCTCTATGTCGTCGATCATCGACAAGGGGATCATTTTGCCAAGCTTTTCGCTGCAGCCAAACAGATTGGTTACGATAAACTTGAACTGAAACACGTTTCCTTTGGAACCGTTCTCGATAAGGACGGTTTCCCCTACAAAACGCGAGATGGCGCGCCCGGGCTAGATCCGCTGCTTGATGAGGCTATCGATCGCGCCTTCCAAGTCGTACAGTCATTGCCGATAGCTGATGAAGAGAAAAAGAACGTCGCGCAGACAGTCGGTATCGGTGCTATTAAATATGCTGATTTAGTTCATAATCGAACCAGCGACTATGTCTTCGATTTGGAAAAAATGGTACGGCTCGATGGACATACCTCGGCTTATATCCAGTACAGCTACGCACGAACACGAAGCATTCTGCGAAATGCAGGCTGCGAACCCGATAACCCCGCCATCGGCTCGGAAGATATTGTTTTGTCACATGCGGCGGAACGCGAACTCGCTTTAAGCATCCTCAAATTCGAAGAGATCCTGCTACAGGTCACTGTAGACTATCTTCCCAATATCCTCGCGGATTACCTATACGATCTGTCTAAGCAGTTCTCGTCGTTTTTTGAACAATGCCCCGTCCTCAAAGCGGAAACACCCGAACTTAGAAAGAGTCGCTTGGCTCTTTGCCAATCAACTGGCAAAACCATTCGAGCGGGACTTGAGTTGCTCGGCATCAAAGTGGTCGAGCGCATGTAGCCTCAACTTAGGGGCCCTACAGGCAGTATACCTAATAGCTAGCCTCAAATTAATTAGTTATAATTAGAAGGCAATTATTTGAGGGTTATCTTGATTTAAGATTGCGTATTTTTATTTAATCCTGCGGCATTTTAAGGAATCTTATGTTAGGATTCTTTTTATTGCCTGCTGCGAATTTTCATCGCACGTATGTTCGAAGTGCCTTTGCCACCAACATGCAAATCTAAAATCAATTTGTCTCAAGGGTAAACCACATGCCAAGAAAAGCGGCCAGCGAAGGCCCCAATAAATCAGCTTTGATTCGAGAATACAAAACGAAAGACGCGAACATCGGCCCTAAAGCGATCGTTTCAAAATTAAAAAGCGAACATGGTATCGAAGTCAGTGCTCAATTCGTTAGCACCGTGCTTTCTCAAGCAAAGAAGAAAACCGGCAAGAAGGGCCGTCGCGGTCGTCCACCAGGATCCGGCAAGTCTGCGAAGGCAGCACCAGCCAAAGCTACCAGCGGTGGGCTTTCCGTCGAATTGCTGCTGAAGGCAAAGAAACTAGCCAATGAACTTGGCGGCGTTGAAGAAGCGAAGGCAGCACTGGATGCTCTAGCTCGCATCGTCGGCTAATTTGACTGCGGCACCAACTCTCTCTAAGCACTATCCGCTCCCCCCGCGGCGAAATCACTGCGGGGGAGCGGTATCAAATCTCCAAAGTGTGGGATACTCTCGCGAATTACGCTGTTTTCTTCATATCTTTGACAGCTTCAACCAGCTCTAGAGCAGCATCCAAATCGCCTGCGATACGTATAAAGTGCCGGATTGCAGACACTTGCTGAAGCGATAATTCCATATCAGCTTCTTCCTCGAGCAACTCCCGGAGTTCATGATCGCATAATTGCTGCACCAACTCCCAAGTAATTTCCTGATCTTCCAAGATTGACTCTCCTCATTTAGGCGGTATCAAATCGCGAGGCTGCTACTCTGGAGTCTCATCTCTTCGCTGTCCTTTCTACGTGGCGATTCCCAAACAAACCATTCACCTAGAAGATTCTCAGCTTCGAAGCTCGGAGCGTCCCCAGCGTCATGGAGTAATATCGGCCACAAGAAACTCCTGAATCAATCAACTGCAAACTAAGATAGGCAATCTGCGGAGGATATTCGGCTTAATACCCCCTTTTTCATTGCGCCAAAAGCGATAGACGATAACCCCATTGATCGACTCTGCCGATTTTAGCCAGGGCTTTTCCTCAGGGGGGATAGCCTCGCAGGGGTTCGGTCTGGTGGCAGAGGCTGTCTTCGGCTCATTTGGATATCATATCTTTGGACACGTCGACCTCAGTAGTTCCACCCTCTCCATCCGAACAAGTTCGGGCTGCGTTTGCGCGTTGGGCGTGCTCTCTTTCGCCCCATCCGGTCGAGGAGATTCAGGAGACGATCCTGATTCGCCAAGGACATTATTGTGGGCGACGACTCTCGGCCAGCGGATTTTCGGCGATATGGTTTATTGATGAGTCGCAGATCAAACTGATCCATGCTGATGGCCAGTCGCTTGGTACATATTCGATGAACGATTTCCTGAATTCGCCCAATCTCCAAACGCTTTCCAAATCGGCCGCCTAACAAGCCGTCTGTCAAACACTCTTTCTGGGAAACGACGGGAATCTGAACTTGAGCCGTTTTTAAAGATCACAACCTCACAAGCTTTGTGATATTTGATAAGTGCGAAAAAAAAGCCTCAACCCTTTCGAGTTGAGACTTTTGAAGTGTTAATTCTCGACGTCAAGAGTCAAGGATTAGTAGCGGTAGTATCCTGGCTTATAAGGACCGTTGACACTCATACCGAGGTATTCGGCCTGAGCTTCGGTCAGCTTCGTCAACTTTACTCCCAACTTGTCGAGGTGCAATCGAGCAACTTCTTCGTCGAGGTGCTTTGGAAGAACGTAAACGGCTTTGTCGTACTTGCCCGTGCTTCTTTCAGCCCACAGTTCCATCTGAGCAAGAACTTGGTTGGTGAAGCTAGTCGACATTACGAAGCTTGGGTGACCCGTTGCACAGCCCAGATTCATCAAGCGTCCTTCGGCCAATACCAAGATCGATCGTCCGGTTTCCTTGAAGCGGAACTGGTCGTACTGAGGCTTGATTCGTACGCGTTCTACTTTGCCTTCTTTCTCTAGGCGATAAAGCCCTGCCATATCGATTTCGTTATCGAAGTGACCGATGTTACCGATGATCGCCTTGTCTTTCATGCGACGCATATGATCGGCGGTGATAATGTCTTTGTTACCGGTCGCGGTGATGAAGATATCAGCTACTTCGATCACATCTTCGATCGTCTTGACTTCGTAACCTTCCATCGCTGCTTGCAAAGCGCAAATGGGGTCGATTTCGGTTACAATCACACGGCAACCTTGACCGCGAAGCGACTGGCAACTCCCCTTACCGACTTCACCGAAGCCACATACGACAGCAACCTTGCCGCCGATCATTACGTCAGAAGCGCGATTAAGACCGTCGATCAAAGAGTGACGGCAACCATAAATGTTGTCGAACTTGCTCTTGGTGACCGAGTCGTTGACGTTGATCGCAGGAACCAATAAGGTTCCCTTGTGCTGCATTTCATACAAACGATGAACGCCGGTGGTGGTCTCTTCACTGACACCCTTCCAGGAGGCTGCCATTGCAGTGTACTTGCCTGGAGACTCGGCGAGTTCTTTCCGCAACAAGCTAAGGATAACACCCCATTCTTCTGGATCTTTGTCAGGATTGAATTCAGGTACAGCACCTGCAGCCTCAAACTCAACACCCTTGTGGATTAATAAGGTTGCGTCACCACCATCGTCCACGATCAAATCAGGCCCGGAACCATCTGGCCACGCCAGGGCCTGCTCGGTGCACCACCAGTACTCTTCAAGGGTTTCACCCTTCCAAGCAAAAACAGGAACGCCCTGTGGCTTATCGGCGGTACCATTGGGACCAATGACTACCGCTGAAGCAGCCGAATCTTGAGTGGAGAAAATATTGCAGCTTACCCAACGAACATCGGCGCCCAAGGTGGTCAAAGTTTCGATCAACACGGCGGTCTGTACCGTCATGTGCAACGAACCCATTATCTTGGCACCTGCCAAAGGCTTTGATTTTCCGTATCGAGCACGCAAAGCCATCAAGCCTGGCATTTCATCTTCAGCCAGACGAATTTCGGTTCGACCGAGCTGAATCAACTCCAAACCTTCCTCGCGTTTGCCAGCGGCGATCAGATCTAGAGCTTTGACTTTGTAGGGAGGACGGTTTGTGCTCTTGCCAGTTCCGCTGGTCTTTTCCAACGTGGTACTCATCAAAAAACCTCTCGTGTTGTAAGCCTTATAGGGCTCAATAAACTCAGAACAAAAACGAAACAAATCAACTTCTTTTTTCAACTGCTACACAGAACAACGGAGGGCCTTTTGCCTCTTGCTCAGGTGGCAATGAAATTTTTCTATAGTTTGCAATCCGCGATTCTTTAAGCCACTGATCGATCTGAGACCATTCAAACCCAAGCCATAAATGCCCAAGTTCCTGCTTTAAACTCTCACGATCATGCCGAAGCATGTCGATGAGCACTAATCGACCTCCTGGCTTGAGAGTGCGATAAGCTTCCGCAATCGCTACCCTTGGATCATGCAAATAAGCCAATACAAGTACAATAAAGACCACGTCAAGCTCTTGATCGCCAATTGGTAACGCAGACAAATCGCCGCGACGAAACTCAACATTTTCACACTTCTTCAATTTGCTGCGAGCTGCTTTGATCATCGCCGCGGAAGAATCGACTGCAATGACTTGTTTAACCAGTGGCGAAAGCGTAAGGCTTAGAGGTGCCGTGCCACACCCCAATTCGCCGACAACACTTTCGCCCCCAAGACTCGCCGCAAGAGCCCAACAGTTGACAGAACCGCCAAACAAATCACTTCGCAACTTATCCCACTGATCTGCTGCCGAAGAAAAAAAAGCTTGAGCTCGACTCTGTCTCTCATCTAATATTTTCTCTAAACGCGCGTCATCGTACTCGGCAAACTTTGCCCCTGCCGCTTGCTCGCGCACCACCTGCCACAATCGCCGCTGCCCCGATTGCAAATCGTTAGTTTGCAATCGGTACCAACTGCTTGTTCCCTCTTTTCTCGAACTGACCCAGTCTGAATCCGATAGAACTTTCAAGTGCCGACTGATCGTGCTTTGCGGAGACTGTAAAATCTGGCAAAGCTCTACGACCGTTAATTCATTGCGTTCTAAAAGCCTTAGTAGCCGAGCGCGCGTGGGGTCCGACAGAACTTGCAGCCAGTCGAACATTTCTCCCGCGGTCGACATAAAACCTCTTGGTACGGAACATCTAGCAACGAGAGACACCCAGTCGCTTCGGCCCATCAAAACCAACAGTCAGCAGTCACTCGCCAGTTGGGCCGCATCGACCTGTGACGCTTGCCCCATCCCCGGAGCACTTAACCTACCATTCATCCTATCATCCGGATGAAAGAATTATTGCCCGCACCCATGAAATCGTCAAGTCAACTCGCCTCAAGGATTGCGGGCGAAGCTAGAAAAACCCCTCTTTGAGAGCATCCTCACTAGGCAATGAATGGCAAATGCGGTCTTTTTCCTTGCTAAAAACTAGCTTTCCGTTACTTCTCGCGCTGCCGTGGTTTCCAGACCTGGCAAATTTCCGATCGGAAACACCCATGCTCCCAGCGCCGTGATCGCCGTCACAATCGCCACCAAAGTCAATACCTGAACCAGCGACAAGGACATTGCCAACCGCCCCCAGAATGCCGCTCCGATCGCCATGCTGGCGGAAAAGACCATCAAGTAAATCGCCATCCCTCGAGCTCGATGGGAGCGTGCAAGGTGCACCTGCGCGGTGGTATTGAGCGTTGTCAATGTCGACATCCAGCAAAGCCCCGCCAACGTCATCGTGGCCAATCGAAACCAGATATCCCACTGACTAGCCAACAACAAATAGACCAAGCCATAACCGACCGACGCGAGAGCGAGCAATTTGTCGCTACCAATAGCATGCCGAACCACTGGCAGCAGCAATGCTCCGGTGACCGCACCAGTACCGAACAACCCAAGCATGCCACCATAACCGGTTGCTTCAAGACCAAGACGTTCTTTTGCGATCAGAGGCATCAAGCCCCAGAGCGCACTGGCGGGTATGACAAACAATGTGAGGCGAATGCAGACGTTTCGAATCTCTCTTTTTGTTATCACATGAAAAAGGCCGTCGCGAATTGCTCCCATGATCCCCATCCGTCGATCGTTATCGGGAGCTGCATGTTGAGGTCGCCAAAACAACAGCGCTAAAAATATTCCTAGAAACGAAAGTGCATTCAGCGCAAACGAAACCCAAATCCCAACCGCTGACATCAACAGCCCGCAAACGGCTGGACCAGTCGCTCGAGCCAAATTGAAGGACAAGCTTCCCAAGCCAACCGCCGCTGGGATACTTCCTTTGGGAACCAAGTCGGGAATCACTGACTGCCATGTCGGAACATGAACGACCATCCCAACTCCCATGCACAATGTCATTAAGAGTAGTAGCGGCGGAGTCATCGCCTGCATGTAGGTCAGCAGCGCCATGATCGAAGCGACCACAAGAAGGTAGAGCTGTGTGACCATCAACACTTTACGACGATCTACCCAATCAGCGAGAACACCCGCGGGCAGCGACAAAATAAATACAGGAAAGGCCATAGTCGTTCGTACGAGCGAGACCATCCAGGGCGAAGAGTCGAGCGTGGCCATCAACCATGACGCGCCGGTTTCGTGCACCCAGGTACCCAGATTAGAGAACAGTGCAGCTGTCCAAAAGATTCGAAACACTGGGCTGCGCAGCGGCACCCAGGCTTCAGCCCAAATCTTGTATCGCTCCTGTTCTTGAATCTGATTGATAACCTTCACTCCATGAAAAAACCGGCACCCTCAAAAGGATGCCGGCATAGATCACTTCGACTCAACCGGGCCCAGCAACTTACTCAGCTGGTTCGCTTTTTGCACCTTCAGCAATTGCGTAGATGCGATTTCGGTTGGCGATATACATCGTCTCGTTAGCTACGACGGGAGTCGTATAAACAGCACTGCCCATATTGGTTTCGGCCAATGGCTCAGCTTGTGCTTCCTTGCTCAATTCAAAAACGGCGATATCTCCATCTTCATCACCGATATAAACCTTATCGTTGACGATCAATGGGGAGGCCCATGATGCGGCCAGCATATCGTAAGTCCAGTAAGCCTCGCCGGTCTTGGCGTTCAAGCAATGAAACACACCGCTGAAGTCCGCGACAAACAACAAATCATTTTTAATAGCTACGGTACCACATGTTCGATGCATCGTGGTTTCAAATACGGATGGATCTTTACCCATATAGTGCCAAACGGCTGCTGAATTAGGATTTGGCCGTTCGAACTCTCCATCCTTAACCTTCATCGCCTGCAAACGTCGTGGCGGTAGCGGGTTATTTGGATCGCCACTACTGTAAACCAAAGTCGGGCTAACGTCTCCTCGTTTAGTCGGATCGATGCACCAAAGGTGGCCTTGCCCTTCACCATGCTCAGGGTCTTCGCCAACGGCAACATAAACCAAGCCGTCGTAGATCACCGGAGTAGCGATGATGTGATTGCGGGTTGCCTTGTTAAGGAGATAGACCGATTCCTTGGGATTGCAGTCGAATTTCCACAGCAGCTTTGCCTTGCCCCCTTCGCCTTCCAGGGCGAAGCTATAAAGCCAACCATCACCACCACCGAAGAGTACTTGAGCCGTTCCTCCAAGAACGCCATAGGCAGGCGAAGACCATTGTCCGTGCAAAACGTTTTCGCCAGGGGAATTATCGGTCCACAACACTTCGCCAGTGCTGCGTTTGCAAACCATAAAGCTCGCAGCTGCAGGCTGCGGCAATTCTTTATGACCTTCATCTACACCGTTGCTGGTGTTAACCATCAAGTAATCACCGAAAGCAGTCACCGAACAACTGCACATATTATGCTGAGAGACTCGCAAGTCTTTCATCATGTCGATCTTCCAGATCACATCGCCTTCGACCTTTTCATCGAGCAATGGTTTCTGATCAGGCTTTAAAGCGGTGAATTCATCCTGAAATGGTCCATCGTTTTCACCATCCAGAAAACCTTCGGTATCGAGACAGACAACTTCGCCTCGGCTGGTGACATACCACAATCGGTCACCATCTACCAAAGGTGCCGAACAGATACCTTGATTGGGCCAATCATGAACGCGACCTGTTGGCAGCTTTTCGCTGGAGTGTTGCCAGAGGAATTTGCCATCGGCTTCGTTGAAACAAGCCAACACTCCCAAGTCGACCTTGTTAGGATATCGCTTGACGTATCCGTTGCCGTTGTTGGTTCCTACAAAAACCTTGCCATTTGCGACAACTGGGTTGCCGTATGTTTCCGACCCAAGCGGCATTGACCAGCGAACACCTTCTCCGGTTTCAGTGTTCCAAGCGGTAGGGATACCTTTGGATTCAACCACATTATTTCGGAAGGGAGTCCCAGCCCACTGCGGCCAGTCCTTAGGACCGACCTTCAACTGCTCTAGCATCTTCTTGTTTTCTGCCAAAACATCAAAAGTTTGCCCGAATGCTAATGCTGAACTCAGCAAAGTCGCTGCACTCAGCAAGCAGCCCTTAAGACACCATGTTCGTAAATTACTTCGCATGGGAATTTGCCTTTTACCTTTTATTAATCAACTTTGTTATGTGTAAATTTCCGTAACTCGATTTCCATTGCTTGAGGTCGACTCAAACCCGATTCACCATCGGGTCAAGGATCATTGACACCAGATCACTTGTTAGGCGTAACTTCGACGTTGTCGATATAAAACTCTGCATCGCTGGCGTTACCAAACATCCCAGGGCTACCGTAGGTATTTGGGACTTCGTCGGTCGCTTCGATCGTCCATGCTTCTGGCTCCGCCTCATCACGCTTCCAAACTTTTCCTCGCAAAACGGCTGCGCCATTTTCATTCGAGGCCTGGAACTTCATCGTGTACCAAGTATTCGGAGACCATTCAAAAGGAATCGTTTTGGCAAACCGCAACTCAACTCGCGAAGTCCAGGAACGAATTTGCAATTCCTTTTTGTTGGTCATATCCAGTGTATATCGCTGAGCAATCAAACCCATGCTTGGGATCTTGGCGTTCTTTTCTGTCGCGTAGAAATCCGCTTTGATGGTGTAGTCGTGCAGCGATGTCCAGCCCATCCAAGACTGACTGCGAGTTCCCTTGGGAATCGTCGAGATCTTCACGAGCATGTTTTTCCCTTCGAGGTCCTTGGGCTGGTGACGATAAGAGGCACCGATCCAAGTCGGAGGAACTTTCTTGTCTTCGAAATCGAACTTCCACGGCAGCCCTGGCACCAATCTCGCTCGCGCGATGCTCGTCAGAGCACCTACCTTCGCGGTGATCATCGCAACCTGCTGAGTTGCATCCGCAGGAGCAGAATAAACATCGCCTTCAACCTTGCCAGGACCCTCAATCGAATATTCAGCGGCTGCCTGCTTCAAGTATTGACCCTTCTTGTTGTAAGCTCGCACTTGAAGCTTCGCCTGCTTACCTGGCGCCAAAAGGATCTCAACAGGCGCAACTTGAATGTGCGCAACTTCTTGGTCATCGGCGACTGCCGCTTCGGGTTCCAACGCTGGGATCGGATCAGCGGCCGGCTGCGCATCAGCTTTTCCTATACAGTACAACGCAGTGGTTGTAGGAATATAAACGCGACCATGCGAAGCGATCGGCGAACCAAAAATCTCTTCGCCATTGAGTCGTACTAAGCTGATCTGCTCAACTCCTTCGGCCGTCGGCTTAAAGATGTAGACCTTGCCCGTGTTTTCAGCAACGTAAAGTTTGCCATCCGCAAACAGCGGGCTACCGAACATGATACGTCCCACCTTTTTGCTAGTGACGATCTTTCCTGTCTTGGCATCAACAACCAATAACGTGCCACCATCCTCGACAAAATAGAGTCGACCTTCGGCATATACAGGCGAGCTTCGACCGACTGCCTTTGCAGGTAACTTCCACAGCAACTTGTCTTCAGCGATCTTTCCTTCGCCTCGTCCATCGAATGCGAAAATTGCTCCCAACGTGGTGGTATCGGCAGCGTTCTGCTCAGCATGACTGCTGTAGACGATCCCATCAACAATCAACGGTGAGGTGTTTAAACCGCGAGTCGATGCATCGTAGGTCCAGATGACCTTTCCAGTGCGAGGCTGAAGAGCATAGACCGATCCGTCACCACCACCGAGCACTAAGGCTGCTTGACCATTGAAAACCGTCAGCGATGGACTGCTGTAGGTAGTATCTTCGGGTCGCAGGCGAGTGCTTGTCACCCACACTGCAGCGCCAGTGTTCTTGTCAAAGGCCACAATACGATGGGCAGGGACAGCGTACTCACCCCATCCGGTCATCACACCACTGATGATCACCAAATCTTCAAATACAATGGGGAAATTAGTACGACCACCGTAAGTCGAGAGCATCCCATACTCTTCGCTCATCGAGTGTTCCCACACAACCTTGCCAGTTTCACCATCCAGGCACTGAAATAAACAACCTAGGCCGAGCAAGTAAATTTTGCCAGTTGCTGGATCACCACACACGCTCGACCAACCGACTCGCTCTGCCGGCGCATCGGAAAGAAACACATTGTGAATGCTTTCCCAAATCAGTTCGCCCGTGGCCGCGTTAGCGCAAATGACCTTCTCACCCTCTTTAGTTGTTTCAGGAAATGCACGGCAGACGGTATAGATCTTGCCGTTCATCACGATCGGTGTTGCACGAGTCGCATATTCTTCTTTGCGCCAAATCAGGTTCTCGCCGGCAGTTGACCATGACTCTGGCAAATTCTTTTCGCGCGATGTGCCGCTATATTCGGGTCCACGCCAGTAGGCCCAATCCAAAGGATCGCCTGCTGGAACTGCCGATGGCGTTGCTACCAACGCGATTGAGAAAACGAGGAATGCGATCAGCTTCGGAAGGGATCGCGGCTTGAGAATCGAACCTGGACGGCTCGTCCAGAAGTCAACATCTGTCGGTGAGAATTTCATGAGGGAGCTACCTGCGAGCAAGGAGGGTACCTTGAACCAAAATAACAGTATCGCCGTCAATACGCTGAAAGACTAGCCCTTGACCGAAATCAACTACCCCCGTTTGGGTTAAATCTAATTGAATTTCGATCTTTTGATCCAGAGAATTGCCTAGGATCACACTGACAGGGCCACAAGTAGCAAATCAAAGCAGCAAAATCCGGACCATTCGGACTACAGACTTGCATCGACAGGTCTAGCTAAAGAAATATTTAGCTCTCCCAGACAAGAGAAGTTCGCGCGAACCTCACTCAGACTAGTATCACGACTGTGGGTGGCTACTTCTGGACTGAATGTGGCTGGCTAACTCAAGCCACATCTTTTTTGGCTACGTGGTCGATAGCCGATCTCGTCCATCCCCAGCTCATGCACGTTGCAATGGACCGCTGTAACAGCAAAGGCTTCCCGGAAGGCAAACTTACTTCTTCTAAATGGATCATACATTAGATGATCGCTCGTTCATATTTCGCGCATTCGCAACTATTTCGGAAGGATGTTCAATGACGACTCGATTTGCTCTATTTGAGCACCGAAAACTCTTTGTATAGAGTGCTGGAACGCGCGGCCCAAGCGAAGCAGCGCATTCAAGTACAAACGCAAAGTCATAAAGGAAGGTCTGCGTTTTCTTTATGAAGCTCATCGACCTTTGCTTGTGACCAATGAGGCCCTTGAGGGGTCCCCTGAGAATGTCGCCAATCCACCAATTGCATTTCGACTTTCCGATAGCCGTTGTATTCATTGATAGTGGGACGAAACACAACATCCAAAGGCCCCGTCACCGACTGCAATTGCTCAACCCATTCACCTTGCCCCCAAGCCACCGCGCGAAACTTAGATTGCTGCTGCTGAAAATTCGCTGCGAAGTGGCGTTCACCTGTCCCTAGGTATTTCGGCGATTCTGCCAAATAAACTCCTGTTGCACACAGTAACGGACGAGCATTAGCGGCACCAAAGGGGGCGAGCAATTCCATCTGCTCAACCATACCTAATGTTAACTGAGACAAAGGAGCTTCGATGTCGACCAACAACTCCCCCTCGGTAATTCCACTGCTCATATGAATTTCGACTTGCTCAATAAAGGCTTGACGAAATGCAGCTAAATTGGTCTCTTCAATCTTTAATCCGGCAGCCGCTGCATGACCACCACACTTCACCAGATACTCACGACATTCCATCAATACGGCATGTAAATTCACCGCGCCACCAGAGCGAGCTGAACCTATTCCAGGTTTGCTTCCAACTTGATCCAGGGCGATAATGACCACAGGCTTTTGATATTTATCTGCGAGCTTGCCGGCAACAATTCCGATCACTCCTGAATGCCAACCCGGTGCCGCTAACACAAATGCCGGATCTCGCTCAGCATCGTATTGCTCTTTGATTTGCTTCTGTGCCGCCAAGTAGATGCTTCGCTCAAGCGTTTCACGGGTACCGTTGAGTTGATGAAGATATGTCGCTAATGCCTCTGCCCGGGCTGGATCATCGGTCGATAGAAGCTCGATAGCAAGCTGTGCTTGGCCAAGTCTTCCTGCTGCATTGAGTCGAGGCGCCAGGTTATAGCCGATGTCATCTGTTGTCAACTTTTCACGACCAGCCAATTGTGTAAGACGCAGCAGCGCCTGCAGACCGATCAACTTTGTGCCTGCTAGGGCGCGCAGACCATGCTTTACCAAGACACGATTTTCATCGATCAGCGGTACCACATCGGCTACCGTACCAATAGAGGCTAAACCCATCGCATCCAA
>JBEGUT010000035.1:0-14312 GCA_041178745.1 Planctomycetota bacterium
ACCAGAAAATCTGAGATCAAAATCACCAAGCCTCGATGATGTAGCACCTCCGCCAACATCTCTAAGGGTGCAAGCAGATCGGTCGAGTTACCCTGCGATTCGATTTCCAACGCAGCGAGCACTCTCTGCATCTGTCCAGGCCGATGTCTTGCAGGAACAAAATCGACCATTTTCGACTCGAACGTAATACACCCGACTGCGTCACGCTGAAGATGAAAATAATAGGCCAGCGTCGCGGCTAATGTCCTTGCATATTCACTTTTTGAATATCCGGTCGAACCAAAGCTCATTGATTTGCTTTGATCCATCGCCAGATAGCAGCGACGATTCGTCTCATCCTCAAATTTCTTGACATAGAAACGATCGGACCGAGCGAACAGCCGCCAGTCGATCGTCCTCGGGTCATCACCAGCCGTGTAGGGACGATACTCGCTGAATTCGACCGAGAAGCCATGTAACGGACTGCGATGCAAGCCGTTGTAGAAACCATCGACAACCGCTTTAGCGCGCAATTGCAGATTCTTGATCCGCATCAAAGCTGCAGGATCCATTCGCTCTGCGAGTGTCGGCTGTTTGGTTCGTCCTTCAGTGCTCATCTTCACCGCTCATTTACCGCAACGTTTTCGATCAGTTTTTTGATACAATTCTCTACGGTGATTCCTTCGGCCTCAGCTTTATATCCCAGCAGGATGCGGTGCCTAAGAGCCGGGAGGGCTAGCGTCTTGATGTCATCGATCGTGACATGAGATCGCCCCAGCAACAAAGCCCTAGCTTTGCTTCCTAGCACGATCATTTGCGCCGCGCGAAGCCCCGCTCCCCAGCTAACCCATTCATTGATAAACGGCAAAGCCTCAGGGCGTCCGGTTCGAGTTGCCGCTACTAATCGCACGGCGTAACCGGCTACTTCCGTAGCGACCGGAACATCTCGAACGAGTTGATGAAAGGCGAGCACGTCTTCGCCTGTAAAAATGGGCTCAATCTTCTCTGGCTTCTTTGAAGTCGTTGCCAAAACCACCTGCAACTCTTCGTCGTAGGGAAGGTAGTCAACGTGAACATTGAACATAAAACGATCCAACTGTGCTTCCGGCAGCGGATAGGTTCCTTCCATTTCGATGGGATTTTGCGTGGCCAGAACAAAGAAAGGTTCTGGCAAGGCATACCGTTGTCCGGCAGCGGTAACTTGATGTTCCTGCATTGCTTCCAAAAGCGCAGCTTGCGTCTTCGGCGGCGTTCGGTTGATTTCGTCCGCCAAAATCACATTTGCAAAAATAGGACCTTTAACAAACTGCATCGACCTCCGCCCATCCTCGCGCTGTTCGAGAATTTCTGTACCGGTAATATCTGCAGGCATCAAATCGGGAGTGAACTGGATGCGACGGAAGTCTAAATGAAAAACCTGAGCTAGCGAACGAACCAACAGCGTCTTCGCTAAGCCAGGCGCTCCGGTGACCAAGCAATGAGCACCTGAAAACAAACAGATCAAAAGTTGCTCGATAACATCCTTTTGGCCAACGATCGTCTTCGAAAGTTCTTTCTCGATCAAGGCTCGACCTTCGCGTATACGTTGAACCAGTTGGGATTGCTGTTCGATATTGCTCACTTCAACACTCACCGCAGTCTCTCTTTCGTTGAATAATTTCGCTCTGCTTTATTGTTATTGCGAGGTATTATCGGGCCCCAAACCAAGCCCGCTTGTTTAAGTATCAATGGGTCATTGCGTAGGTGACGATGTTGATTCCCATCGGATAAGCTTTCTTCACTGAAAACTCTTCGAAGTACCAGGAGTTTTCTCCTTCGCGTTCCCAGCCATCTCCGAGATCGCTATTCAGACAAATGAACACCATGATTCGGCCAGCGTCATCGGAAATAGATCGATAATGCGGAATACTTGTGTCGGAACCATAGCGAGGCTCCCAGGTCATGCCACTTTCGCGACCTGCCCAAGCGGCATTGATCGATGGTACTTGCGGCTTTTCCTTCAGATCGTAAACGCAGTGAAAGATCTCATGCTCAAGCGGCACTTCCACGATCTCCCGATCTGGAAAAACACGCTTGATTTGACTTTCAAAGTTCTGCCACTCTTCATCCCCCCAAAAATCGTCCACCATCATGAAGCCGCCATTGAGACAGTATCGCCGCAGCGCCACGACTTCTTCGTCGCTGAAATAAAGATCGCCAGGTTCGATCATGTAGACAAAGGGGTAGTCGAATAACTTCGGATCGGTCAGTTCGACCACAACTGGATCAGGGTTAACTTTCAAAGAGGTCAACTGTTGCAGACGCAATGAGAAATTGAGATCGCTATCTGGAAAATCAGTCGCCCAACGACCGCCACGATACCCATACGACTCGTACTTAATCCGTGCGAAAGTGAATAAATCCTTCTCGAACTTCCTTTCCGTCTCCCATCGAGGTACATCGCCCCGATCGACATTGGTCCAATCTCTTTGTCGCCATCGCCCTCCGCGACCACCCTGCCACATCTGAGCAAAGGCGATAGTGATCAAGCTCAGAAATGACAGCGATAACGCAAACAACGTCATCCAGGGACGATTCTTCCGAACTATCATTTCTTATTCTCCTTAGCGATAACCGGTTCTGGAGGTCCCGGTTGCTCGTCCGGTGCAAAGGCGCGAGTCTCTTGATCTGTGTCGGCTGCAATCTGAGAAAGGAGCTTCAGTGCTTCGCGATATCGTGGCGCTTCTTCGATGGCCATCAGAGCATGGCGTTTTGCTACATCATGCTGTTGATTCGCCAAACAAGCCTGCGCGTATCGAAGGTGTGCCTCAGCTGGATCAATCGGCTTGAGTTGCAATATCGACCGCCAAGACTCTGCAGCGATCGGCATTTGCCTGAGTTGCTCTGCTGCTTCAGCTCGAATGCGATGGACATCCGATAGGAAAGGGTTGACCGCTAATATCTCAGCCGTCCACTGCAGTACCTCAATTTGCTTCCCGTTTGCTTTATCCAACTCGATCAAACGCTTTAGGGCGTCGACCGCATCTGCGTTCCTCGACACAATATCCACGAGCGACTTTCGTTCTTCGTCAGCCTGTTTAAGCTTCCGATAGACAACGGCGCGCAGCGCATGCACACCCGACGCAGACGCATCTTCCGGCATAATTTTCTGTAAGCGATCGAGCAACTGTAAGGCATCCTCATATCGTTCAGCTTCAATCAGCTTCATCACGGCGCTTCGCAGTAGCGTAACGTTGTTTGGATTTTGGTCGAGCAATTGTTGCCACTGTTCCCACTCGTCGCCCAATGGTAAATCGATTTTGGTGAAATCTCCGTTTACACACCACTCGCTGGCTGCCTGTCGCGCATACTTCTCAAACTCAAGATCGAGTTGCTGGAGCGGACCCGCATGACGCTGCAGTGAGTCCTGTATGGATAATCCTTTGGCGAGGCTTTCGAGAATTCCCTGTAACGATTCGACGCCGAATTTCTCAATGATGAAGCGTACTGCTAGGCTGGACTGGAAATAAGCGAATTGCAGTTCCATCGGAGACTTCGCATCCAAAAAGGCTGCACTCATCTTGCTCAGGGGACGCAAATACGATTGCGGTTGCGGTGTAACATTTCCAATTCCTCCATTACTCTTTGCTGCGATATCCGCTTTATCGTCGAGAGGTTCTCCCAGGATCATCGCGCGATAGGTGACATCCATCGGCATACCCCATGATCTCTTGCGTTCTGTCTCCTCATAGACCGAAATTCCTTCGCTCAGCCATCGCGGCATACGGTTTTGCGATTTCTGCAAGGTGACTACGTGACAATATTCGTGCCATAATACCGATTGCCAATTGCTTGGTGATTCCCCTTGCGCTGCGGGTGAATTCGCGGTAATCAACCTACCGAAACAGACTCCCAAAAACCCCTCGCCACCAGGCATCCCAAAGGTGCGGATTGCGAAGTCGGATTGGTTCGGGAAGATTTCAACGTAGATCGGTTCCTGTAACTGGGACTGATATTTCGCGACTAAGACTCGCCGCGCTTCCGATAGTAATTCCAAAACAGCACCACCATACAACTCCGCTTCGGCAGCTTCCATTCTCACGACGAAGCCAGGAATTTCTAGCGTAGTGAACTTATCTAAGTGCTCTTGTAATTGTCGGAGGTTAAATACAGTGACGTTGTAACTATCTTTCTCACGAACCTCTGCGACCAACGCCCAGCCTTCATCGGTTTGTCCGAGGCGCAATAGGTCCTGAGCAAGTTGCGACTTAGCGGGAAGATACTCCGCATCCATCTCCAAAGATCGACGCAGATACTTGACCCCTTCGCTGAAGAGATAATGCCGAGAGAGCTTACTGCCGATCACAAAATCCACTTCTGGATTGAGGGGCCATTTTTCTAAAGCTTTCTTATGAGATTCTTCCTCTCTCTCAAACTTTCCTAACAGGTGAGCAATCACTGCTCGCAACGCCCAGAGCTTCGGCTGATACGGATTGACTTTCTCGACTTCGGCAAGAATCTTTTCAGCATCCTCATAAGCTTCAGCATCAATTTTCAATTCCGCCGCCAACAATAAACTCTCTGGATGATGAGGATTTAGGGTTAGCGCCTGTTGTAAGGCAGCAGACATCTTCTCGCTGTTGCTGTCAGACCAAGCCCGTGCCGTCAGATAAGCAATCTTGGGATCCTCGGGCTGTAATTTCGAAGCCACTTCCAGTGACTTCAGGGCAACAGCGTAATCCTCTTTTTGCAGAGCGAGTTCAGCACTGGCAATGTGAGCGTCGACCATCTTCGGATCTTGTTTTATGGCTCGATCGTAGCATTGCTCAAGTACCTTACGAGCATCTTCTCCGATAGAAAGAAAGTAACGGCCTAAAGGAATGAGTTGTTCACGGGTTGTATATTGCCAAGGAGCACGTTCGATCATCGCAGGAATTGCATCGAGTTCCGCACGGCTCTTTCCCTCCTGCCGATTGTAGCGCAGCGCATCGATAGCCTGTAAGCGAAGCACTAGACTACTTGAGTAGCGATCTTTGACTTTTTCATAGACGGCAAGAGCTTCTTCGTACTTGCCCGTGGTCGAGTAGGCTTCGATCAACAATCGAGCCCAACCTTCATTCCAGGTCCCTGCGTCAACTTTTTCTTTAGCGCTTTCAATACACTTTTCGTACTGCCCAGACCAAAGAAGCTGCCTACACTCATCTAATTCCGCAGCATGGGAAGAAAAGCCGCAGAAGAACACAAGCAGCCAGAAGTAGTAGAGAGTATACTGAGAAACTCCACGCAATAATTTCATTTCTTTGCCTTGATTGAGCAAAGATCGGGAGGTTGATTCTCCGGAACGTTTCATTCGCATTCTGACTTCCATCTCCGTCCTTTCTACCCACCGTGATTGTGGCGACTAAGGGGATGCCAGTGCAAGAAAAATCAGTGCATAATCGGCAAATTCATCGACATGAATCAGCTAGGAAATAACCTCGAAGCGAAATGTGATTCCGCGACAAACGTGGGGTTTATTTCTAAACTAAAACAGTTCCCTGGGACCGTTTTTTGAAATGGCAGAGAACCCAAAGTTAGTGATACGAAAAATTGCCCAAGCAAATGCTTGCTACGACTTTGAAAACATAAACAACGATCAGTAGCGAACAGGCTGTGAGAGAAAGCCGAATTCCTTTGCCACTTCTACTTTAATCGAGAATCGAGTGTAATGACCAACTCGTTCAAGGGCTGATCCTTTACAGTTACTTTGATCCCAGAGGTCGCGTAGTCACCGTAGCGTGGTGGTACACGCTTACCGTGGTTGTGCGACTTGAAACTTAAGTCTTCAGTAATGATTAATTGCTGAATGATAATCTGGTGTGAGCCCGCAACTGCGCCATCCCCGGGTTCCCAAGTGGTCAGCGTGAACGAACCATCCTTTTCAATAGTTCCGCGAGCGGTGACCATCTGGTCCAGAGAACGGAATTCGATCGTACCGATTTGGCATGGCTCATTGTTTTCAAAAACCACCTTGCCTTTTACCGGATATGTTGCGGGACGGCTTGGTCCGCATCCGGAAAAAACAACTATGGAAGAAAAAACTACGAGTAATGCAACTGATCGGGAAAGCATAGATGATTTATGGTTTAAGGTGAGTCGCTTTGTTGATACAGCTCAAAGAACACTAAGAATTCTGACCTCATTCTTCTGGCATCGAGATGTATTCAGAATTTCGACGGTTCGATAGTTGTCCCAGGAAAATCGTGTCCATCGCTAGGTCGACCGAACGTACACTACCATCAGCCATAGCAAAGTGAGTCACAGCAGGATGCCAACTGCCGAAGGCATAATAGGTGGCAGAAGTATCCATAGGCCCGCGACCAAGTGGCATTCCAGGGCCTGTAAGACGCGCTGAACTCGGTAGCGAATCACCATCGTAAATCGGACCATCATCAGGAAATTGGCCGAGCAGTTCGCGAGTAATATGTTTCTCACCTATCAAAATCGTATGACTTGTTCCGTCAACGATACTGGCGAAACGGATCTTATCGAACCAATCAACGACTTGCCCATTGCGACAGAAAGGTCGACTTGAAATCAAAACCCCATTACCATTACCGCCGTAATAGAAATCCGTTGGGAGTCCCACGGCCCCTGGCGAAAGATCACCATGATTACCAGCGTAGTCACCGAGCGCTCCACTAACCTGCCGACCTCCCCCAGTACCTGGGATGGGACAACCACAAGGCAATCTCCTTACGACTCCAGATCCTCCGACCCATCCTGTTCCGATACCTTCGGAAGCTGAACGTCGCGATGGACAATAAAAGATCGACGATGTCGCCTCTCGAACTTGTTGATCATGGGAATCCCAAGTGCCGTAAATATTCCAACGTGAAGCAACATTGTTCATTTCAATGAATGGGAGAATATGCACAAACCACGTTGGCTGAGAACCACCACAAGTTCGACTTGGATCATCCCCGGGCCGAGCGATTAGACGGGCCGGAGGAAGAACTTTGCGAGCGCTTTCAAAGTTGTGTACTGCCAAAGAGAGTTGCCGAAGATTGTTGCTACACTGCATGCGCCGAGCCGCCTCGCGAGCCGATTGCACCGCAGGCAGGGTCAACCCCACAAGAACACCGATGATCGCGATCACAACCAGCAACTCCACCAAAGTGAAAGCTGATCGAATATTTTTTTGATTCAACATGCACAAATCCCGGGTAAAAAAGTCTTCGCTAGAGTGGCTTCCAACTCTATCAACGGGACTCCGTTCAAAACGTATCTTTCATTTTTTCGGTCTTTGCCGAAGCAGGCTGCGCCAATTTGGAGCCTGCACTCCGATTCCACCTACCAATAGGATAACCTGTAGTAAAGTTTTTCCCATACTTTCAGGGACTTACCCTAAACACAACCCACCAGTTTGAGTGCTTTTTACCGATTTTGCAGCCTTTAGTCACTGTGACTTCAAACCCTTGGTCAAGGTTCCCAATTGACGATGTCTTTGGCCACTATTTTCAGGACTTTCGACACCTGGGAAGACGGGGAAGACTTGGACTCTTAACGATCCGTTCTTTTGGCCCTTGCTCTGCCCCAAGCCGCTCCCATAATTAGTTCCGAGGTAAGGGTCTTTGAGCTAGATATTTAAAGGGATTGGTCTTTACCTGACCTGCCCCGCTAGTCGCTGTTGGAACGCTCTCTGCTTGATGAAATCACTGCACGTCCCCGTAGCTCAACTGGATAGAGCGTCGGCCTCCGAAGCCGAAGGCTGTGGGTTCGAATCCCGCCGGGGATATTTTTCTAGACGGTTTGTTTGGCGTTAAATAAACGCCATCCTGCAACTCGATTACACCGCTTCGCATGCCACTCGCTTCTCTTTGAGCCACTCGATTGGCTCAACCTGCAACGCTCAGGCAGTTATTTCTTCGGCGGCTTGATCCCCATATCCTTCATCAGAACTTGCATATCTTCCCAAACCAGCTTTTTAGCATCGGGATTACGCAGCAGATAAGCTGGATGATAGGTCACTAGTACCCTCGCGCCACGATAGTTGTGAAACTTTCCTCGCAACGAACCAATCGAAACATTTGTCTGCAAGATGGCTCTCACTGCTACAGCTCCAAGACAAACTATGTATTTGGGCTGCAACACTTCAAGTTGCGTCTCGAAGAAGGGACGACAATTCTCTACCTCTTCCGGCGCAGGCGTCCGATTATTGGGTGGTCGACAACGCAACGAATTCAGAATATAGACATCCTCTGGCCTTCGTAATTGCGATGCCTCGATGATCTTATCGAGTAACTGACCTGCTCGTCCGACAAATGGAATACCTTGCTTGTCTTCATCCGCTCCAGGAGCTTCACCGAAAAAACAAACCTTTGGATTCAAACAACCATCGCCAAAAACAGTCCGCGTTCGATAGGCAACCAGTTCAGGACACTTCTTGCAAGCAGCAACTTGCTTCTTCATTTTTTCGAATCGGCTTTCACGCTCCGTTAAATCGAGCACGGGTAATTTCCAATTCAAATCCTGAACCGTACTTACTGAGCCTGATGGCATCGAATCACTAGCAGCTGTTGTCTTTTTCGCTCGAGCCAATTCGCTCTCCTTAGAATCCTCGTGAGATAAATTATTTACAGGCGAAGTAGAATGAAGTGGCGTTGCGGTCATCGCCACTCTGGGCCCCTCTGACACCGCACCGACTGCTGGCTTCGGAGCGGGCGGCGCGGCGGGAGGTATTGAAGAAGCAAGCGCTGTCGACGAACTAACAGACAATTGCGCAGCGATATCGATACCCATGCCTTCTGGCCGGATCATCCAACGCAAACCGCTGCGATGATAGGATTCCAGCAATTGTCGCGCTGCACCCAGCAACTCGCCTTGCTCGATGAACTCCCGACTGCGCGTCTCATTGCTACCCTGACCGTCCATCGACTGCTCAACTTCTCCGCGCTAGCTGACTGTAAAGTTTGGCCCAGATGCGACTGATACGCTGACGCCCATACGCTTCCTGCAAAAGATTCTTGCCCGAAGCTGGCGTCAAGCTTTTAAGTTTAGCAATCCTCGATGAGATTGTGGGCTGACGTAGACTACAAGTTGGTCAAAAAACGAATAGTATGCAGCCAAAATCGGATTTTTAACCGCTATTTGATTTGTTCTTTTTGCCCAAAACGCTACGAATTGACCGTCACCGCATAGGCTCCGTGACTTTCAAGTTGCTGACGATGCTCTGGGTGGCAGGTGAATAGCAACACTTGGCAACTTCCAGCGAAGGCGTTTAGAACCTTAGCAGCCGCGTCGCGGCGTTGCGGATCCATATCCGTCATGGGATCATCCAACAGCAGAAATCCATCTTGCTGCTTCCTGTAGAGTTCGGCCAAAGCTAAGCGTGTCGCTAAGGCTAAGGAACCTAGAGTTCCCTGCGAAAGAAGCGACGATGAAAGCTCTTTGTCACCGCTGATTGACGTTGGTACCGTTCCCTCAAGCTTTACTTCTCGATAGCGTCCTACGGTTAGAACTTCAAGTTGTCTAGCGATTGCCTCGCGCAGTTCGCGGAGCGGATCGATATTACCTCGCTGTACGACGATCTCTTTTAATTTTTTGCGTATACGCTCTATCGCTTGTGCCTGTTGCTTGACTCGCTCGAAGGCCTGTTCCGCATCAGATAATAGGTTGCTCAACTCCTCAGCTGTTTTTTCAAATGGCACCGCTTCCAAAGCTGCCTTTCGTACCTTTGCGTCGTGTAACTTTGCAATAACTTGCTTTAAGTTGTCATCACTTTTACGTACCTTCGACTCGAATTCCTCAATCGAAGTAAAATTTTTAGGTAGTGACGGAAGTACGCCTAGTTCACTTTCACTTTTTGATAAGCTTGCTCGCTCATCCAGAACCTTGCTCATGAGGCTTTCAACGTTGGTATACTCTCGCTCCCAACGCTCCAGCTTGTCACGATCAACCTCTATCGCATTTTGTTTTTCCTTTCTGCTAACCGATAAGCGTGTTATCTCCTCATCGAGAACAGCGATCGATCGAGTTTGCTCCAGTGCCTCAAACTCCGAAACTTTAGTCTGCCAATTCTCGAAACTCTCTTTTTGCAGCGCGGATTCATAAATCTTCTTTTTCGTTTCAACATCTTTCGCGATGCTTTGGTAGGTATTGAAAGCTTGCTGAACTTCCTCCATTGACGCCAATCCTAGTTCCTGCAAGCGACCATCGCGTGTCTCTGCTTTTACTCGTTTTGTTTCAAAGAGTGTATCGATATCCTCCTGAGCATTCTTGATCGTGATTGTCAAATCGTTGGCAGCAACACAGATCTGCCCAGACGCCTCACCTCGCCACGCTTGTTCCGGAGTGAGCGATACACTTTCTTCCGGCTGATCGCCCCTGCGTACCGTAACGGTCGCCGGACTTTTAGTCTCCAACTGAGCAGCCAATTTTTGTGCGTCAATTTTGATTTGTAACTCTCGAAGACTTAGTTCGAGTGCTGATAGTTCTTTGACTTGTGCCTCGTCAATTTTCTTTGCCGAATTAAGACGTTTGATAGATTCTTCCCAATCGCTTTTCTTATTGCAGATATCATCGAAGCTTCTCTTCACGTGCTCGAATTTCTGTCGTTGCTGCGCGATTTGTTTCTCTTGAGTCGTCTTTTTTAATGCTTCGTCGATCTGCGTTAGGTCAGATTGACGACTCACAATATTCGTGCCGATGCTGGGCCACACCGAGATGATTTCCATGAAGTTTTTTAAACGATCTGAAGATTGTTTTTTCTGTAGTTCAAGCAAAGCTCTTTTCTTCAAGCCATCTAATAGGGGGCGGTACTCGACCAGAAATGCGTTACATTCTTTTTCCTCACCCTGCAGTTTCGACAAGATCGAGTTGACCTCGTCCAAGTCTTCTTCATTTTTCCGAACCTTATTGCGTTCGTCTCGAATCTTCTCCTTGTTGTAGTATTCCTTTAACAGAATGCCGATTCCTTGCTTCCATGGATTTCCTATACCTCGACCACCTTCCGGTCCATTTTGTATACGATCCCAGCGAGAGTAATACTTATCTTCATTCTGGGCTAATTCTCCATCGAGCCGATCTGCGGAAATATCTCCAGGAATTGCCGCAGCACCCTGCAAGTAGGCGTGTACATCGGCGATTTGCGAATTGCCGTCGCGGAGCTGCTCCAAGGTCTTGCTCAGTTCCGCTTGGTTAATAAAAAGCACTTTTTGCCACGTTGCTAAATCGAGTTGACTAAGTTCTACGATCTTATCCTGTACCGCTTTAGCATCTGCGATCGGCGCTGTACGTGTCGAACTCAACTCACTGCTTTGGTTAATCCCCCATCGCTTCACAAGCTTCCAAGACTCACCAGCGACTTCAAAGCAAACAGTAACTTGCGCGTGATCACCTTCCGGAGATGGATAGTACCGCCCCATCTGATCACGCATCTTGGCCGGCGTCAGATTTGTTGGGGTAAAAAGAGCATTCCAAAGAGCGCGACTGAGCGTGCTTTTGCCAAACTCGTTGGGCGCTTCGATCACGTTCAATCCGCTGCGGAATTGAATCGTTCGGTCGTGCGAGCCGGCAAAGGGATGCAATCGAATACTGATGATTTTCATAATTGGTCTCCCTCATTATCTCTTGATTGATTCGATGATTTCCAACGCGATGTGCGCGTCGTTAGGATGGGATGAGTCGGCCAACAACGCGTGCAGCAACTGGTTGGGGAGAGTACCTGCAGCGAAGCGACTGGCGATTTCTTCTGGCGAAAGAAGCGTTGTGATTTCCTGGTCGATACCTACATGTAGGAAGCTGGGTGTGATTTCGGCTAGCAGATTCCGTAGTAAATCCTGATCCTCGGACGAAAGCCTTCCGGAGACAATCAAATCAAGCACCGTATTTGGGGCATCGAGGTTATTACAATCGGTTCTCAGTCGCTGCAAATCTATGGAGTTTTGAAGCTCTCGTTTGAGTCGAACAAATCTTATCCCTTCGGTCAGCACCGGTTCAAAGCGACAATTCCCTCCGAGTTCCAATTCGATCCACCAGGCCTGCGCGGGTCGAGTTACTTTAACCGAATCGGGCGTAGGAATCCCTGGCATGAAATAGAGAGGTTTGCCGGTACTTCCCGGCTCAGGATAAGGAACATGGATGTGGCCTAGCAACCATGTATCGACGTTGGCAGCACGCAACGCTTCTTCGGTCATATTGAAATAACGTTGATTGTCGTCCAAGCCCAGTCCTTCGACGTTACCATGAGCTAATCCGATATGCAGTTTTTCTGGCGACTTGGCGATATCTTTCACCCAACCGATGACGGGCTCATCGCTGTATTTGGTTGGACAAGGGCAAGCATAAAAAACGATGGGGATATTATCGACCGTGAATTCCTCCGTTTGTGGTTTCAGGAGTGGCACGATCCCTGCGCTATTGATTGACTGGCAAAACGCTTTCCACAACTTACTTTCGTCTCCTTCGCAGTAGTCGTGGTTTCCCGCTAACACTAAAACTGCTTCACCTTCGAAGCGAGCAAGAATCTCAACCGCTTTTCGTATATCGGTACTCCTTACGGCAACCTTATCAAAAAGGTCTCCACCGATAGTAACAAAATGAGCTTGATGTTGATTGGCGATGTCGATGATACGATTCAATGCTTCAAAACGCTCATCGATCAACCGCTGCTGCACGTCGGGAGGATATTGCCGAAACGTGATACCGATATGATTGTCTGCTGTATGTAAAATTCGTACGGACATAATTCATTCGTTCTCAAAAGGTAAGACGCGAAAATCGTTCGCTATTGTTAGTTTATCTTTGATTTTTCCCTGATCCAAATTCTATGGATCCGGAAATTTCTGCTGCATTGTCTCTATAAATCAGTGTCACACTCGATATCTTTTGCTAGATCGGTCGAGGTGACGGTGTATGTTAGTTTGCCAGCGCGGTCCAGTTTTCTGAAACCTCAGCCAGTTTTCTTTCGGTAATGACACCTTCGTCAAGTCGCTGAGTCAATGGCGATAGAAAGCGTATGGTCTCCTCGCGACTACCGATTCGAAAAGGTAACTTCCCTGCGAGCTGGTAAAGCATACGGGTTTCATCACCACCAGTATGTGCTTCAATAAGTTTTTCAAGAAATGTTGTGCGTCGCTGGTGATGCAAACGCCAGTCGCCACTAGGAATAATCGGTGCTTGTTCAGTTCCGGCAACCAACCGGTAAACCCATGCTTGCTGGGGCTCGCCTTCGCCGATATCAACGATGGTACGAGTTCGCTGGAAAAGTGAATGAGGTCTATCGTAACCGAAAAACCCTTCGATGCGATCGAGTAATTTGATCGCACTGGACGCTCGGGAAAGTCGCATGAAGTCACCGCTAACTCGGTGGTCAGAGTTGTCGCTATCGATCAAACCTGGATGGACACCAAGATTCAGTAGGCGTCCAAAGACTTCTGCCATGACGGTACATTTTATGCCAAAGTTTTTAAGGAGCTGAAAACGCGATTCACCTCGCATGAGTGTTCCGTAAAAAAAGAAGCGATCCTCCAATGGCGAACGCCGATTCGCGGCAGCTGCCATGAGCTTGCGGCCATTTATTCTGTGCTGCCGATAACCTTGCTGTACGATTTTCAGATAACTGTCGGAAGGTTTCACATATTTTTGGCGCTTTGAGTCGCTGACCACATAGGTCAATACTGGAACAAAGTCTCCGATACCGTTAATCACTTTTACATACTTTCTTTCATACCATGTCGGCGCTCCCTCTTTGGCGTCCAGGGCTGCAATCGCTTCTTCGTTGACCTGAAAAATAACCCCTGGAACACACTGACCAAGTCGGGGTCGAACATCCAGAACCCCGCCACCTCTTGAATGCGACTCGCATGTAAAGGCAAGCTCATGGTCAGGTAGTTCGGCGTGGGCCACATAATCCAGTTGAATATTGGTAAATCGATGACGCTCACACCACTGATGAAAGTTCTCTTCATTGAGATTTGAACCATATGCGAAGTAAAACATCGTTGTTCGGCTATTGGTACTGTCCGCATTGTCCATCAAGTCTATCCTTTGTGATTCTTAAACCTTTATTTCCACGAATACGATGACCCTCATTCAACTCGTTATTTGCCTCTGATTTGCGTAAGGCATTGTCGCGACTTGAATCCTGCCGTTGCTCTCGACTTACTGCTGGGAGCGTCCTGCTGGCAGCAAGCTTTTGCAGTCTTGGTGCAATTTCAGCGGCGAGCCTAGACTGTTTCCTCAAGAACCCGTCCTATATGTAGACACAACTGCCGAGGTTTGGATCATAAAATTTACTTTCGGGGGCATCGCTTTGATTGTTATTTTGTTTAACCCCGAGGTGAACTTGACCAACTCGGCTTCTGTCAGGGAGC
>JBEGUT010000036.1:0-13980 GCA_041178745.1 Planctomycetota bacterium
CGGTTTGATTGTTGGTTCTGCTTTGGTACGGCGAATCTCAGAGTCAGCTGCTGCAGGTGAGCAAGCGGTACTCACGGGTGTTGATGACTTGGTGTCGGGTTTATTAAAGACGCTGCGCGAGGTTTCTTAGGCGGAACCTTTCCGTACGTTCGGTAATGGATCGCAGATGCTTTGGGTAACACTCGTGGTACTGCAGAGAGCTGCATGCGACCGCTGCGAATTTCATTGACCCATCGATTTATCGTTTGTGTTTTAGCACTCGATCAGTTCTATACATGATTTTCTGTGGTGCAGACGCTAAAGCACAACTTTTTCAAATTGAACCGCATCTTTGCTGCTTGAGATACGACATGCGGCTAAGCATTGGACTTGATCGACTGCAGCAGCTGCGACAAGGTCATCGCCGAATGAAAGTTCTTCCAACTTAGCACCCCCTCGGCAGCGTCTGTAGAAATCTCGAATTAGCGAAAAGAGATTCGGTTGAGTGGTTTGGGAATTCTTCAACTGCTGCCATGTGCCTAAGGCGAGTTGTGCAGCATCGGAGAGCAGCAAGTTGCGTGGTGAGTGTGGTCTGCTTGGATAGAGTTGCAGTAATTCATCAAGGATCGCGCCAGCGGTGAGGACGTCTTCGCCCGCGACTAACCCATCGGTTCCAGCGCATAAAATCGTGATCGCGGCACGGGTTCTGTCAGAGTCGTTCTCCACCGCGGATATGGAATTCAGAGTGGCCTGAAAAGAGGCTCGAGGCGATGTCAGGTTGGAGCAAAGGTGGGAAGCGACCAGATGACGATTGGTCATCGCACCCAAGATAATCTCGCTCGCTCCTCTTTGAAAAGCAGTCTCTACGGCTAAGGTTCCATTGGTGGTGGAGAAAACTAAGCCGCGATTGGCAACTTCTGCAGCGGTGTATTCAAAAGGGGAGTTGCCTAAATCAAAACCTTTAATTCTGATTCCACCCCGCTCGCCGCACAGTAATAATCTTTCGGGGGCATTCTGCTGCAACTGAAAGGCTTGTTCGAGCGTTGTGCAGGTTCGCACATAACGAGCGCCGGAAGCGATCGCTTGAGTAGCGCTAGTGGTGAATCTCAGCGTGTCGATCACCACAGCAATGCCCCCTGTTAAAGAGAAATTTTGTGCCAATATTGGGAGTAATGCGACTTCGATACGAATCGGATTCATTTTTTTCGGCCGCTGAAGCTAGACTGTAGGCTCGGTGGGTAAGGCTGATTGGGTGAAGCTGATTCTGGGGAAACAGCTTAATTCTCTTTCCTTGAAGGATAACGAAATCGATGGATCGTTGCAGTAAGGGGTGGACTGCAAGTAGCGGTAAAAGTTAACCTGAAGTGGCATGGGACGAGCCGGTGATGCAGGTGCTGTTCGGCGATCTTGCTTTGGTGATGCGAGTTTTGTTGAAAAAGCTTTTTTTAACGCGACCAAAGAATAAACATTGTCGTGCTTGCATGAGAGTATGAAGAGATCGTCGAAATGCGGAAGAGAGCAGATTTGGCTAAAAGTGTTTGTCACGATCTTCTTACAGCGAGCATAGAAATCTAGGGCAGTAGGGATTTACATCTTCAATGAAACTAAAGTTAAGCATCTGTTGTTCGGTTCTCTGTTTTCATGCGTTATTGATTAGTGGTTGCGGCAAGGAGGAGCCCAAGACGGAGTTGCTGGAAAATAATTTTGTGCCGCGAGCTCCGGTTGCTACCGATCCTGGTCCAGCGGCTTTTGCGACGGTTGGGATCGGAGAGATCGAACGCGTACAGAATCTCGATAAACGCGATGCGCTCAATGCCATTGAGGGTATCGAGATGAAGACTGATGAAGAAGGAAATGTGGTGTCTGCAGATTTTCGCAAAGCAGGAGGTGGTACTCAGGAACAGATCGCCTTGATGCAAGGTCTTCCGTTTGTCGAAAGTCTTATTCTCACCGGTAAGCAAATCAATGATGCTGCACTGGCCGTGCTTACAGGGCATCCCAATTTAAAAAATTTAAATCTCTATCAACAGACTTCGGTAACAGACCAAGGTGTTGAGTACATTTCGCAGCTTCCCAGTCTTGAGGATGTGAACCTTGAGCGTTCTGCGATTACGGATGAGGCATGTCGGTGGCTCGCGAACTCGATTTCTCTCAAGAAGGTTCGGGCGAGAGGGACAGCAATTACTGATGTGGGGTTAAGGTATTTAGCGGAGATCGAGAACCTTGAGTTAGTGGACTTGCGGGATTGCTCCGGAATTACGGATGATGGAATTGCGGCTCTCAAAGATAAAGAGCAGTTGCAAGTGTTACTGGCTGGAGGAGAGAAGATCACGGATGCAGGAATCACGGCGTTGAGTGAGCTAAAGAAACTTAGATCATTGACATTGCAGGGAAGTTCTATCACGGATGCAGGTCTTCAGGTATTCAAGGATCGCAGTTCGCTGGAAGAGCTAGACTTGTTTGGTGCGAAAATCGGTGATGAAGGTTTATCGAGCCTTGCTGCGTCGAAGGGACTGAAAAAGTTGAAGTTGCGAGCCACTCAAATTACTTCGGCAGGTCTCAAAAATATTTCTGGATTCACCGAGTTGCAGGAGCTTGATTTGGGTGAGACGGGCGTTGATGACCAGGGCCTGGAAACCATTCTTTCTCTGCCAGCCATGGTGGACTTGAACTTGATGAGAGCGAAAGTGACGGCAGCGGGTATCCAGAAGCTTAAAGGGATGAAGTTAAAGCGGCTGAACATCGACGATGTGGCAGGTATAGACAATTCATGTTTGCCAGCAATTTCGGAAATGAAATCCCTTGAATTTTTGCATCTTGGCAAGACGGCGATTACGGATGAGGGGGTCGCGGTGCTCGGCGAATTACCTAATCTCAAGACACTGATCCTGGAGAATACCAAGGTGAGTGATGGAGCGATTGAGCAGCTCAAATTGAAGCTTCCAAAAACAGATATCAAAACCACCAAGGCGTAAGTCGAGCCAATTTCAAAAGAGTTTAGACCGCAGAAAATCGGCGATGAAGTTCTGATTTGCGGGGGGGTGATGACTGAACAACTGCTTCAGTTTTTGGTAAATTCAAGCGGTAATCAAAGTAGAGGTGAAGACAAAGATTCATAGACCGATCTAATACGGATTTTTTCACGGGGAGGCATGGAGGGTTCATGGGGGATCAGGCGGTTTACGGGATTGAAGACGCGCTGAGCCGCTTTGGTCTGACGTCGTTCCGCCCTGGTCAGCGTGAAGTGATTGAGCAGGTGGTTGCCGGTGAGGATTGCATGTGTGTCATGCCAACCGGCGGTGGTAAGAGTCTTTGTTATCAGCTTCCCTCTGTAGTTCGTCCTGGACTGACGATTGTTGTGTCACCTTTGATTGCTCTGATGAAGGATCAGGTTGATAGTCTCAATCAACGCGGAATTCCGGCAACGCTCATCAATTCCAGTCTATCGATGAACGAGCAACAGCTTCGTCTCCAAGAAGTGGCTGCTGGAAAATATCGTTTGCTCTATGTTGCTCCTGAGCGACTGAGGAATTCACGATTCATCGAATCGATTCGAGCGACTCCGATCCAGTTGTTGGCGATTGACGAAGCGCATTGCATCAGCCAGTGGGGACATGACTTTCGGCCAGATTACGCGCGTTTGGGAAAGTTTCGGCAATGGCTGGGTGATATCCAGACGATTGCCCTGACCGCTACCGCAACTCCTCGAGTTCGAGATGACATAGTCCAGACGCTTGGACTGCGCAATCCTCGTCTATTCATCAATGGTTTTGCGCGTACGAATTTGCATTTTGGTGTTGTTCATTGCAAATCCGATCGCGACAAGCAGCAGGAATTGCGTCAGTTTTTAGAGAATGAGACAGGCTCAGGAATTATTTACGCTGCGACTCGCAAGCGTTGCGAAGAGCTTGTGGAGTTCTGCTCGAAAGAGTTACGTCTGTCGATCGGTACTTACCACGCGGGTTTGTTACCGGAGCAGAGACGCGCGATACAAGATCGGTTCATGGATGGACAATTGCAGATGATTGTCGCAACGAACGCATTCGGGATGGGTATCGATAAATCCGATTTGCGTTTTGTCGTTCACTACAATATGCCAGGATCCCTAGAAGCTTATTACCAGGAAGCGGGTCGAGCCGGCCGTGATGGTTTGCCATCACAATGCGTGCTCTTGTATGGCTATCAGGATCGATTTATTCAAGAGTTTTTCATTGAGAACTCTCATCCTGGTCGTGAGATCGTGCATAAGGTCTATGACTATGTGATGCAGCAGGATGTGGATCCTATCGAGCAGACTCAGCAGGAGATTCGAGACACACTGCAGCTGTCCGTATCGGCTGAAGGAGTTGGGACGAGTTTGCAGATACTGAGCCGGACGGGAGTTCTGGAACGACTGGAGGCAGGGCAGGGGCTCGCCATGATTCGTATTAGCAGCGATCTTCCGTCGCTAGTAGATGTTTTGCCGCGCGAGGCAAGGAATCAACGTAAATTAATTCGTGCGATGGAAAAGGCGGTCGGTGATCGTCGCTATGAAGGTGTCTTCGTACATCCAAGGTGGTTGCAGCAGGAAAGCGAATTAGAGGGAGATAGCCTTACAAGGGCTTTGCGAGAAGTAACGAAGCTGGAAGCCGTTGAGTATGTCCCTCCATTTCGTGGACGGGCGATTCATGTGCGAAAGCGAGGCCTTGCTTTTGAAGATTTGCAAATTGACTTTCAGCAATTAACACATCGAAAGAAAGCCGAATTAGAAAAGTTAGATCAGGTTATTGAGTTTGCGCAAGCAAGTCGTTGTCGCCAGCTTACGATCTTGGAGTACTTTGGTGATCCACATGCTCGACCTTGCGGACTTTGCGATCGTTGTCAAGGGAAAGTTGGTTGGCCTAAAGTCGCTACCGTCAGCCGTGGAAATCGTGCTAGCAGTAAAGAGGTCAACGAGAGCTCTAGCGATTCAAAGTCGACGAGCGATTTAAAGACACCGCCGATCATGGCAAAGGTACTAGAAGCTATTTCACGTACTCACGGTCGGCTAGGAAAAAACCTGCTTGCCCAATTCCTGCAAGGGTCGCAGAACGCCAAGGTTCAGCGACTGCGATTAGAACGCTTAGCAGGTTTCGGTTTACTGGCGGCGCTGCGTCAGACGCAGGCGGTGCAGGTCATCGATGCGATGCTGCAAGTTGGTATATTGGGCCAACAGGAAGTGACCGCTCATCGACCAACGGTATTTGTTACTCCTGTGGGCGAAGCGATCTTGAAAGGCGTAGATCCATGGCCTGAGTTGAATTTCAACAAGGCTTTGCGAAGTAAGTTAGATTCATTGCTTGGCTCGCCAGTTGCGCAGGGAGCAAAACCAATCCAAGGAGCAACCGCAACAAGTCGAGCGAGCGTGATGGGTCAACCTGGACAAGGGCAAAGCCAGCCTGAGATCAAATCAGTGGCACCGACAAAGGGTGATGGTGCCCAACGACCATCAGGGGTTGATGTAGCAAAGTCTGTTCATTCTGATGTCACGCAGAAGAAGCCAGTTGCCACGGAGTTGCGTGAGGCAAGTTCAACTTCGGGAGCATCGCAGGGGAACTTGTTGTTTGGCGACGTGCATGGCGGTGATAAGCAGCAGTCTGGGGTATTGTCGCCAGCGGTAAGTCATGGTGATTCCACGAGCGTTACGGCGGGCACAGCGAAGCCGGATTGGTATTGGACTTGGAGGCTGCTATCGGACGGTTATGGCTGGGAGCATTGTCTACTGATTCGGAGAATTGATGCTGGCAGTGCGCTCAATGATCTGGTCAAGGCGCTCAATGCAGGCAGGTCATTACCCAAGGCGCTCCCTCACGATATTCAGCAGCTACTTGATCGCCCAAGCGGATAGAGTTCAGTGGTTTTGGCGAATCAGGGTGTTGGCCTCTTCGGGTCTTAATACGACGCTTCTGCCATCCTGCTTTCGCTGCGTTGAGGCCTATTCCGCAAGGAACGAAAGAATCTGAAGAGGTTTGCCAATCATTGTCATGTATGCTCGTTGTGTTGAATCCCCCATATTGTTGGGGGCAGAGGGGCTTGGCTATTCAAGAAATAGTCTGGAAAAGCTGATGGTTCTCGATTTAGAGGATCGTTCGGTCGGTCGCCAGGTTCCTGAATGTTGACTAGAATAGCGAGCCGATAGCGATGATGAGTTGAGCCATTAGAAAGGCCGTTCATGGATAAGCCGACGAAGGAAGATAGCAGCCGAGGAGCAGATCGCGCGGGAGGTCCAAGGCGATCGCAGAATTGGTGGATCATTGTGACGGTGGTCGCGCTGTTGCTGTTAGCCCTGTTTTATAACAACAGGGCAGGCAAAGTTTCCGAGATCAAGTACAGCTTTTTTTTACAGGAGCTGGAGAGGAACAACGTTCAGAACGTGATCCTTGGCCCGACGAGCGCTCGTGGCTTTTTCAAGGTACCACCGGAAACGCCACAAGAAGTGGATGTCAAGGGAGAGTTGATCACGCCTAAAGAGGTCAACGGCAGTTTGCCACGGCTGAATCGGGAGTTTTACGTTAATCTTCCGGTCGGGGACAATTTTCGCACCGATCTCAATGCCAAGCTGGAGAAAAGCGGCGCGATCGTCGATGCCGAGGCGGCCGATCCGACTCAGTCGCTGATGATGTTCCTGATGCTGGCCTTGCCTCTGGCCGTCATTTTCACCATCTGGATGCTTTATCGTCGTACTCGCGATCAATTAATGGGAGGTGGTTTCCTATCGAGCTTCAGTCGCTCTACGGCCAAGCGTTACGAACCATCCGATCAGCAGACGACCTTCAAGGATGTCGCTGGCCTTGAAGGGGTCAAAGCGGACTTGCAAGAAATCGTTGATTATTTGAAGAGCCCCGAGAAGTTTCAAAAACTTGGTGGCCGTGTTCCTAAAGGTGTGCTCCTTAACGGACCTCCCGGTACCGGTAAGACATTGTTGGCGCGAGCGATTGCGGGAGAAGCTGGAGCCCCATTCTATTCGGTTTCGGGTAGCGAATTCATTCAGATGTTCGTTGGGGTTGGTGCGAGCCGCGTACGAGACCTTTTTCAAATAGCGAAAGAAAATTCTCCAGCCATTATTTTCATCGATGAAATCGATGCGGTCGGTCGACAACGCGGAGCGGGATTAGGGGGTGGCCACGATGAGCGTGAGCAGACACTCAATCAAATCCTAAGCGAGATGGATGGTTTTTCGCCTAGCGACTCGGTGATTGTTGTCGCAGCGACTAACCGCCCTGATGTTCTCGATCCAGCTTTGCTGCGTCCCGGAAGATTCGATCGACATATCACAGTCGGTAGGCCAACGCTCAAAGGACGCCTTGAGATTTTTAAAGTTCATGTTCGAGAGGTTCCGCTGGATCAAGATGTTGATCTTGAGAGATTAGCAGCGGCTACGGTCGGCTTAACTGGTGCGGATATTCGAAACATTGTCAACGAAGCTGCGTTGTGGGCCGCTCGGCACGATAAAACACGCGTGGGTATGGCCGACTTTGATTATGCCCGGGACAAAGTCCTCATCGGTTCCAAGCGCGAAGAGGTGTTGCAGCAAGATGAGAAAGCGAAGACCGCTTACCACGAAGCAGGTCATACGATCGCAGCTTGGTTTTTACCTGGCGCGAAACGCGTGCATAAGGTGACGATCATTCCGCGTGGTCGCTCGCTGGGAAGCACTCAAATACTTCCCTCGGAAGATCGCGTGAGCATGTCGCAAAGCGAACTGCATGATGAATTGGTCATGTTGCTCGGGGGACGAGCAGCAGAGAAGTTGATTTATAACCAAACGACGGTTGGTGCTGAAAATGACCTCGAACGCGCAACGAGTTTAGCGCGGCGCATGGTGACTCATTGGGGAATGAGCAGCAAACTGGGACCTGTCAGCTACAAGACCTCCGATGATGATCCATTCTTGGGTCGTGAAATTCATCAACAGCGACAGTTCAGCGAGCATACGCAAGAACTGATTGATGATGAAGTTTCTCAGATTTTGCAAGCGGCGGATCAACGAGCTTTCAAGATGCTTGAAGAGCGAAAAGAGTTGTTAGAAGGTCTGAAGGTTGGATTGATGAAACGAGAAGAGCTCGATGAAAAAGAAATCGAGGAAATCCTTGGTCCAAGCGTGCACCCTTCTCGTCCCTCGCTGGATACTCAGGTTTGATCTCTCGTCTCGATACGGATAATTTAGTAGTCCCGTAGGATATTGAGAGATCTCCATTTTTCTCTGCTTACCCCTTACAGGCTGACTCAAGGTTAATCGGCTCACTACCGATTGCCCGAGTCGCCCATTTGACTTTTTGTTACATCGATCCTTAATCGAGTGGTCAATCTTCTAGCGACTTAACGCTTGGGGAATAGACGCGGCAGCTTGTTCGGCGATCCAGCGAAGGAGTTCAGGGCTTGGTTTGGGTACACGAACCTCGCGGGGTGGATTGGTTCCATCGCGAACAATAACGACTACTTCAGGTGTGACCATTGCGGATGGTGCCGGCTGATTGACACTATCTTGAGTTGTAGCGGCGGAAGGATGTTCGAGAGTCCGATTCTGGCCTCGTGTGGTTTCAAGTTCTGTTATCGACTGCATTGCTGGGTCGATCGTTTGTGGGGCGTTATTTCCACTGGGATAAGTTGCGGGCTGCGTCGCTGGAATCGACAGGCCAGCGGCATTGCCTAGGGCGGGATTCACAGTCTCTGGTTGCGCCAGTGAATGGTTCTGTGGGTGGCTTGCGAAAGCTGTTTGAGAAGCCATCCTAGCAGAAGGTAATTGCAGGCCAAGCGATTGAAGTTGATTCAAGATCTGTAGCTGGCCTGCATAAATGCCTTCATTATCTTGATGATCGGCTGCATTGCAAACACCAATCAATTGGCCTGCTGCATTAAATAAACCTCCGCCACTGCGGCCATCGACCGGAGCTCCAGCGATTTCGATATTCGCAGGACCTAGATAACGATTGAGCGCTACGATTGTGGTCGATTGCAGGGAAGGGGGAGTACCGCGGTCGCAGCCAATGCTAAAGGCAGGAGTTTGTGGGGCGATAGTTTCAGCATAATTGATAGAGACTGGTTCGACGTTCACAGGTGAAACGCATGTCACGACTCCAATGTCGCGTTCGTCCGCGAAAAATTGTACGACACGTCCTTCAGCGCTATACCAATGGCCATCTCGGTGGTAATCAACAAACAGTTTATCCTCGGCCTTCATATCGCGAAACAAATGGCCACAAGTTAGGATCAGATGGTTACCGCGATCCACATGAATCACCGTTCCTGTTCCATTAGCCTGAGTTTGCGGCGATTCGATTCGCAAGCGAACTGTCGCTGCTATCGCTCGCCCTTGTGCCTCGGCGGCTGTTGGTGCCGCATTCGTTGACGCGGAATCTGTTGGCATAGCATTAGGTAACGATTGCAACGATGGAAATTCTCTTGGTTGCGAGGCGTTGGGCGAAGCGGGAATTGCCGACGGATTTCTAGGATCGAGAGTTGCGGGAGCGGTGCTTGCAGTCATACCCTTCTGGGTTAGAGGCATTGCGGCAGCAGCTGTTGTTACGCCCGAAGTTGTTGGGGTCGATGGTGCTCCGTTAGAAGAAGGTGTCGACGCCCGAGACTCGTTATCAGCGGTGGTTGAATTGGTCCGGTTTCCACCGCTGGAACTGAGAAGTGGAAAGGGATTGGGTTGCTCCTTTTCCGTTGCGATTGGTAATCGTTTAAGCAAGTCGGTATAGCTGAGTCTTCCCACAATACGATCGGTTTCTTGTCGATTGCGGAGTACGACCATGGTAGGTACTCGCTCAACTTTGTATTGTTCTACGAGTGCTTTTTCGATCGTCGCGTCGACTACGTAAACGCGATAGCCTTCGTTTTTGAGTTCTTCAAGATGTGGGGTTAATTGGCGACAATGTGGGCAGCTTGGAGCCACAAAAGCGATGACATCGGTGTCGGCCGGTGCCGCACTGACGGTAGATAGGGCAAGACAGATTACGATTCCGATCATGGATCCCTCCTTGGATTCCATTGGTGTAGGTCGACGTGGCGATCCTTGCCAACTCGACAGCCTGCAGTGTCGGCTTGTTTTGAAAATCTTACAAGACCAACTTTTCGATCGAAAAACGTTAATCACTTGCTAGCAAAGCCTCAACCTACTCCAATGCTGGGGGGCTCTCTTGTTACAATCAGAGCGTTGATTCTCTGGGACGGCATGATTCACGCTGTTTTTCCTGGTTGGGTTGTCCAGCTGGATTTCCACTTTTGGAGAGCGGCGGTGCTTGTGTTGCAGCGGTTTTCAATTTCCAGTAACAGAGAGCCCCCAGACACTCGGTGAGAGGTTTGGGTTACGGTCGGATAGCCTGCCGAGAAACATTTGGAGCAGGAAGTTGGGATAAGCAGAGAGCGTCGGGCGCGGGCTAGAGAAATTGTTTGGAAGGTCGATTTAGAAAAGTATGAATTCACGAAAGATCCTGGTCACTTCTGCACTTCCTTATGCCAATGGCCCGATTCATATTGGCCATTTGGTGGAATACATACAGACCGATATTTGGGTGCGGTTTCAAAAGTTGCAAGGTCGCCGCTGCATTTTTATCTGTGCCGATGATACGCATGGTACGGCGATTATGATTCGCGCTCGACAAGAGGGACGCAGCGAAGAAGAGATCATTACTGAGAGTCAGTTGGCCCATCAAAGTGACTTTCAGGCTTTCGACGTAGAGTTCGATCATTATGGAAGCACAAACAGTTCCGAGAACAAGCAGCTGTGTGATCGCTTCTGGTTTGAGCTTCGTAAGCGTGGTTTAATTGTCGAGCAGGATGTGAGTCAGTTGTTTGATCCGCAAGCGGGTGTGTTCTTAGCGGATCGATTTGTGAGAGGGACCTGTCCGAATTGTAATGCAGCCAATCAGTACGGTGACAATTGCGATAAATGTGGCGCGACTTATACGCCTGCCGATTTGATTAACCCGGTCAGTTCGTTGTCGGGGGCGACACCGGAAGTGCGATCCGCGAAGCATCTGTTTGTGCAATTGGAACCGCTGCGTGAGTTTCTTACGCATTGGACGCAGACCAGCGGTGCGTTGCAGGTCGAAGTAGCGAATTACTTGAAGGGGCATTTCCTCGGTAAAGAACTGCGTGATTGGGATGTTTCGAGACCCGCTCCTTATTTCGGTTTTGAAATTCCTGATGCGCCGGGCAACTATTGGTATGTCTGGTTTGATGCGCCGATTGGCTACATTGCTAGTACCTGGCAATGGTGTAAAGCGAAAGGTGAGGCACTGGAGGATTGGTGGCAAAGTGGTGATACAGAAATTCATCACTTCATCGGAAAAGACATCACCTACTTCCATACACTGTTCTGGCCAGGCATGCTTAAGTCGGCCGGATTCAGTTTGCCGACACAAGTGCACATCCATGGATTCTTGACCGTCGGCGGAGAAAAAATGTCCAAGAGCAAAGGGACATTTATCAAGGCGGCGACTTATCTCAGGCATTTGGATCCTGCGTTTTTGCGTTACTACTACGCCAGCAAGCTCGGGCCACGATTAGATGATCTCGACCTGAACTTTGATGAGTTCGTTGATAAAGTGAACGCGGATCTTGTCGGAAAAGTGGTGAACTTAGCTAGCCGCACTGCGAAGTTTGTGCAGTCGACTGGACTGAGTCACAATTACCCAGACGATCAAGGACTGTTTGCAGCAGGGGCCGAGGCTGGGGATGAGATCGCAAGTGCGTATCAGTCGGGTGACTACGCCAAGGCGATGAGAATCATTATGGAGTTGGCAGATCGAGCCAATCCATTTGTCGAGCATGCGACTCCGTGGTTGTTGAATAAGGATCCATCCAAGGCGGAGGAATTGCAGGAAGTTTGTACGGTCGCATTGAATTTATTCCGACAGTTAGCTGTCTATCTAGCGCCGGTCTTACCTCGACTAGCTAGGCAGTGTGGTGAGTTGCTCAATGATCCTATCGAGTCATGGGATCAATCGAAGAGGCCTCTGTTGGGTTCAAAGGTTTCAGCATTTTCTCATATGTTACAGCGGGTGAAGAAAGAGGATATTGAAAAGATGATCGAAGATAGTAAACCAGCAGAGGGTTCTGGCGAAGCTTTGGGCGCAGCGGCCCCCAACTCGGCGAATGTTGTAAAAGATTCCGGCGAGGCTTTAGAGAAAGAGCCGCTGGCACCAATGTGTACGATCGATGATTTTACAAAAGTGGATTTGCGAGTTGCGCGAATTGTCGCAGCGGACGAAGTACCTGAAGCTCGGAAGCTCTTGAAGTTAACGGTAAGTATGGGTGGGGATGCGACACGAACTGTATTTGCCGGGATCAAGGCAGCTTATAAGCCTGAAGATTTAGTGGGAAGATTGGTGGTTATTGTTGCCAATTTGCAGCCACGACAAATGAAGTTCGGTCTTAGCGAGGGAATGGTAACAGCAGCCGGTGAAGGTGGAGCTGAAGTGTTTCTGCTGAGCCCAGATAGTGGAGCAAAGCCAGGCCAGCGCGTGCATTGAGAATTGTAGGATGTGTGCAGCCGCCGCCTTCGTCCAACACAAGACGGAGATGACATCGGGAGAGTCATTTGTCAGGTAAGAGGATGACAGCAGAATAGGCGTAGGCGAAACACACTGTGATGCGCGTTTACGGTGGAGTACTGATCACACGGTGTATTTGCGGTCGCCGGATTGATGGTTCAATCGTTCGCCTTCGTTGGGCTGTGAATTCGGTTTGAACCGTTGAGTGTAGGACCGCTGCATGCACCCTTCCAAATAGTTTGCTTAGCAATTGGTTTTCTCACTAACTGTGGATATTCCCGGAATGCTAGGATCGACTTTGGGTATTGCGATCGCCAGCAGAGCAATACTTCGACCGACTCGAAATCCAATCGATCCTGGTTCGCTTCAGAGATTTTGGATCACGACTCCCTGGGGTCGGCAGGAAGTGTTTCGGCAGGATCGGTTGATTGGTGGAGAGAAGCCGAAGCGACTGTTTATCAAGTTGCCAGGATCTTCGGGGCGAGCAGAGAGATCGACGATGTTTCCCATCGATCGTATCGAGACCAGTTCGAGCGTTGTTACCTGGAATCCTCCTGGATTCGGTGCAAGCGAAGGAAAAGCTCATCTCGATACCCACTGCCGTTCGGTTCCTCTTTTGTACGATGCATGTCGTTCGCTACCTGAGTTCCATGACGTTCCCATTTATGTTTTGGGGAATAGTTTAGGCGGAGCGCTAGCAATTTATCTTGCGACCGTTCGAGCAGTGGCAGGTATAGTCCTTTGTAATCCACCTTCGCTACCAGAACTGCTGCGCCGATACAATCGCTGGTGGAACTTCGGCTGTGGTGGTACCTGGTTAGGAAAGTGTATTCCTCAGCCATTGTCGACCATCGCATTAGCTAAGCAGTCTACAACTCCAGCGGTATTTGTTACGTCGCTAGAAGACCAGCTTGTCCCGGCAGCTCTGCAACGAGAAATCGTTACCGCTTATCGGGGTAATCTTTACCCCATTGAAGTGGCTGAGGCAGGACATGAGTTACGTCTTGGCGATCTACCCTCTGGGCAGATGAAAAAGGCATTGGAGTGGTTGCTTGCTGGTGGCATAGAAAAAGTGTAACAATTCATGTTCAAACGCAACAAAATCCGTATCAGAGATAGATAGGAAGAGGTGAGGCAAATGCGATTCGATCGTAAGGTTGTAATTGTTACGGGAGGAGCGAAAGGAATCGGTTTGGGTTGTGTTGAAGTGTTTCATGAAGAGGGGGCGAGAGTCATCCTCTTGGATCGCGATCGTCAAGTCGCAGAAGACGTTGTTAAGAAGTTGAATGCCAAACGTCCTCATTCAGCTGCATCGTATGTATGCGATGTAGGCAATCTTGCGCAGTTGCAAGCAACGTTATCGTTAGCCATACCTCATTTTGATCGCGTTGATTGCTTAATCAATAATGCGGGTGTGCATCCACCTGATACGCCGATTGAGCGGACTACAGCTGATGAAGTGGTCGAACTTCTAAAGATAAATTTC
>JBEGUT010000037.1:0-13973 GCA_041178745.1 Planctomycetota bacterium
CGGTTTTCTCTCAGAAACCCAGCGGTTTTCCGTATTCAACTGCGAGCGATGGTGCGTGCTGCCGACGAAGGGGACCTGCGTATCATGTTTCCGATGATCTCGACGCTCAACGAACTTCGTTCGGCTCGTCTTCTCGTTCGTTCTGTGATGGACGACTTGCGTGAGGAAGGTTACGCTGTTCGGGGAGATTTGAAAATCGGCATGATGGTGGAGGTACCCGCCGCAGTGATGATGCTTGATCGGTTCGTGCGCGAGATCGATTTCATCAGCATCGGCACCAACGACTTGACGCAATACACACTGGCGGTCGACCGCGGCAATGAAGCTGTTGCCGATTTGTATCAAGCGGTGGATCCTTCGGTCTTGCGACTGATAAGCCAATCGGTGAAAGTAGCGGATCAAGCGGGAATCGCCACCAGTGTTTGCGGAGAGATGAGCAGCCATCCTGCCTATGCCTTATTACTTATCGGGCTTGGGGTCAGGACGCTGAGTGCACCTCCGAGTGCTTTGCCGCAGATCAAGAAAGCAATTCGTTCGGTATCTTTGGTGCAGTGCCAAGCGATCGCCGAGAGAGCTTTGCAACTAGAGACTGCTCAGCAGGTACACACAGCCGTGCACAATCAATTCGCCGCATTACTTCCAGATATGGTGTTGCAGATTTAGCTTCCCAATGGCCAAAAACCGAATTCGAATCAGGTTCAGCAAGACCGGCGATTTACGATGGATCGGCCATATGGATCTTGCACGGTTATGGGAACGTCTGGTTCGTCGTGCAGGACTTTCGATTTCTCTCACCGAAGGTTTTCATCCCAAACCCAAAATTAGTTTCCCTTCAGCGCTCGCTCTGGGTATCGAAGGTTTGGATGAAGCGGTTGAATTAGAACTGAATGGGGAGGCGGACATCGGGGAGATCGAGCAACATCTTCGCCCCCATCTTCCTCCCGGATTAGATTTACTGAGGTTGGAAATTCTCACTCCGGAAAATGCTCGGCAGCAACTTCGGGCCAGCACTTTCGAGATCGATATTCCTGCCGAAGAACTTGCGGCCGTTAGGATGCGTTTGGATGCATTCCTGGCTGCACCCACGTGGACAGTGACTCGCGAAAACAGAACATTGAGTGTTTCTGTTGGCGATCCCGATTTTGAAGTTATTTTATTGGGTTCAGTGCTTCGTTTTACGTTACCCAATTCCGGCGGAGCCTCTTTCCGCCCAGGTGAACTGCTCCAAGCTCTCTCTCTCGAGCATCTTCAAGAGCAAGGCGTCATCCTGCGCCGCACCCGGGTGCATTTAGGAAAATCAGACAGCACCTCCACTCCGGAACAACAGAACGATGCGAACGCACCCCCTTATTTCAACGAACCCGTCGTTACCGACGGAATGTAAAGGAATTCTTTCGATATGAAAAAGGAAATGCTTGTTAACGTCTCCCAACCAGAGGAGTGCCGTATCGCCATTTTGGAAGATGGCCAGCTTGAAGAGCTATATACCGAGCGAGCTAGTCAGAACAATTGGGTCGGCAATATTTATCGCGGTCGCATTGTCAATTTGGAACCAAGTATCCAAGCGGCGTTTGTGGATTTCGGTGTAGGGCGAAATGGTTTCTTGCACATCAGCGATGTGGAAGCGCAATACTTTCGCCAAGCGGGTTATGATCCCGATGAAATTGCTACTAACAATTTGCCCGATGTCGACGATGGCGAAGATGATTCACGCAATAAGAAGCGTCAACAAAGGGGTGGTCGACCTCGATTTAAGCCACCGATTCAAGAGATTTTTAAACGAGGCGACGAAGTCCTTGTCCAGGTCATCAAAGAAGGGATCGGCAGCAAAGGCCCAACTCTCTCGACGTACATCAGTATTCCTGGACGTTATCTGGTATTAATGCCAGCCCTGGGCCGAGTCGGCGTGAGCCGCAAGATCGAAGATGAGCAACAGCGTCGCCAACTCCGTCAAATCATGCTCGACTTGAATCCTCCCGAAGGACTTGGATTCATCGTTCGCACTGCCGGTCAGGATCGTACCCGTAAAGAACTCGCCCGCGACATGGCTTACCTTTTGCGACTTTGGAAAGTCATCGTAAAACGGCTCAGCAAAGGTGGGGGACCAGGGGATATCTACGAAGAAAGCGATATGATTATTCGCACGATTCGCGATATCTTCAGCGAAGACATCGATACGCTCATTGTCGACCAAGTCGACTCTTACAACCGGGCGAAAGAATTCCTTCAGCTCGTGATGCCTCGTTATGTCAATCGCATCCAAATGTACGATGGCAAGGAACCGCTCTTTTATAAGTACAATTTGGAACACGAAATCAATCGTATCCATCGCCGTAAAGTTCCGCTCAAGGGTGGCGGTTCGATCGTGATCGATTCCACGGAAGCTCTGGTTGCGATCGATGTCAACAGCGGAAACTTCCGCACAGATGATTCGGCTGAAGAAACCGCCTTCCAGCTTAACATTTCGGCCGCTAAGGAAATTGCTCGTCAATTAAGACTGCGAGATCTCGGCGGAGTGATCGTCAACGACTTCATCGATATGCGAAAAGATTCACATCGTCGTAAAGTTGAGAGAACACTCAAAGAAGCTTTGCGCCGCGACCGAGCTCGCACAAAGATTCTCCGCACCAGTCCATTCGGTTTGATCGAAATGACTCGGCAGAGAATTCGTCCGAGCCTGAAACGGAGCGTCTACGACGATTGCCCTTGCTGCCAAGGACGCGCCGTGGTGAAGACAGCTGAGAGCATGGCCATCGAGGTCGTTCGAATGATGATGATGGCGGCGCAAACTCCTCGTGCAAGCCGCATCACCGTTCGAGTCCAAGATAAAGTCGCTACATACCTCAACAACAAGAAGCGTCGCGAGATCATGCAGCTTGAGGAGGCGTGCAAAGTGACGGTGCAGATACTCGGCAGCGAAGCGCTCTATCCCGAACATATCGAGATCGATTGCCGTGACAACGATGGAAATGAATTGACCCTTCGCTTCCTCGATGAGTCTATCGTCGCGAAGACCTGATCTGTGATCTTTGGGAACCGATTGATGTCCGAAATTCTCGTCACCGGCGCCGCTGGCTTTATTGGCTATCACTTCAGCCTTCGTTTGCTCAACGAAGGTCTGAAAGTGGTGGGTGTCGATAATCTAAACGATTATTATTCGGTCAAACTGAAACAGGATCGACTGGCTCAATTGCGGAAGTTCCCAAACTTCCGCTTTGAGCAGATCGACTTAGCGGATCGTACACTCACTCACGATCTCTTTTCTAAAGATCCCTTCGCTGCAGTCGTTCACATGGCAGCGCAAGCGGGTGTCCGGTATTCACTGACCAACCCGCATGCGTATGTCGACAGCAATCTAGTTGCATTTGTCAATTTGCTTGAAGGCTGCCGGCACCAGCATTCGCCACACTTGGTCTATGCTTCATCCAGCAGTGTATATGGCAATAATCGCAAGCAACCGTTTTCGACAGAGGATTCGGTCGACCATCCAATCAGCTTGTACGCAGCGACAAAAAAAGCGAATGAGTTGATGGCTCATACGTATAGCCATCTTTATGATTTACCCACGACCGGTCTGCGATTTTTTACGGTCTACGGTCCTTGGGGACGACCCGATATGGCCCTGTATAAATTCACCGAAGCGATCCAGGCCGATAAACCGATCGATGTCTTCAACCACGGTAAATTAAAACGCGACTTTACTTACATCGACGACATCATCGAATCTATGCGTAGAGTTCTTGATCGACCTCCTCAGCGAACGACGGTTTCGCCAGAAATCGAGCTCGCTCCCGGCCGTAGCGATGCCCCCTATGTCGTTTACAACATAGGGAATCATCAACCGGTTGAATTGAGTCACTTCATCGAATGCATTGAAAATGCACTTAGCAAGAAAGCTAAAAAGAACTTCTTGCCGATGCAACCTGGCGACGTTGCTGCAACTTTTGCCGATGTCGCAGACCTTGAAGCGGCAACAGGATTCAAACCACAAACTTCCATCGAAGCAGGGGTTCAGCGGTTTGTTCGCTGGTATCTCGATTATCACCATTCCTGATCCATCTGATTTGTCGAGTCGCATTATTATCGCTTTCTTCAAACGCTGTTGTCTTTGGTGGAGTTTTGCTCCCTTACTTCTCTCGGGTTGTATTTCTCGACCTGAGAAAGAGGTTGTAGTTTACTGCGCTTTGGATCGAGAGTATTCGCAACCGATCTTGGCCAGCTTTGAGCGTACTACGGATGGTGTTCCTGTTACCCCTGTATTTGATATTGAAGCAAGTAAAACCGTCGGTCTTGTTAAACGCTTAGAGGCAGAAGGTAAACGACCTCGCTGCGATGTTTTTTGGAACAACGAGATACTGCATACGATTCGCTTAGCAAAATTGGGACTGCTTGAAAAGCGAACTTGGGATATTCCAACAAATTGGCCAGCACAGTTCCGTGCGGAGGATGGTTCGTGGGTAGCCGTTGCGGCTCGTGCGCGTGTGCTACTGATCAATACCGCCAAGTTTGCTGATCAGTCGCAATGGCCATCGACAGTCCAGGAGCTTGCCGATCCAAAGTGGAAAGGCAAAGCGGGTGTAGCACTGCCTCTATACGGAACAACGGCAACTCATTTCACAATACTCCATCTGCAACTTGGTAAAGAAAAAGCAAAACAGTGGTTTGAGAATGTCGCCTCCAGTGCGGTGGTCTTATCGGGAAATAAACAAGTGGCATTGGCGGTTGCTTCTGGTCAACTGGCGTGGGGGTTAACCGACACCGATGATGCGATTATCGAAGTAGAACGTGGCGCGCCGGTAGCGATTGTGTTTCCTGATCAACAAGAGGATCAGTTGGGTAGCTTGTTGCTCCCAACCACTGTTGCCGTGATACGAAATGCGCCCCATCCCCGCGCCGCAGGTCAACTCGCAGATCGACTCGTTTCTGAAGATATTGAATCTCGATTAGCGATCGCTGATAGTGCTCAAATTCCACTTAGGCCCGACAGCAAAATTACCAGTCGGCTTCCGATCCCTCAAACAATTCGCTGGGCCCAGGTCGATTATCCTGCTGCTGCCGATGCTTGGGAAACCTTGCAAAAAGAGTTGCAGGCGATTTTTAGCTCGGCTGCTACTCTGAAATAGCAAGTCCGGATTGCAGTGTGTTAGGGCGCAAATTTGAAAACTTATTAACTCGATTTTTAACTCTCTGCAGCGACTCGATGCACGCTAGTCTATCGCTTGCTCAACCATCATTCGGTCAACTTGAAAGGAAAAATCTATATGCCCAAATCTCACGGCGGCCCAGTTCGTATCGGTATCATCGGTGCTGGAGCGGTCAGCGATTACCATCATGTTCCCGGGATTCGCTTGGACTCGCGAGCTCGGTTGACAGCTGTTTGCGATGCCAGCCCAGATTTAGTTGCTAAGCGAAAGCAAGAATGGGACGTTCAGCTTGCTACAACGAACTTTCTTGAAGTCTGCCAAAGCCCTGATGTCGATGCAGTTGTGATCGCGACTCCTAACGATACGCACCGTGAGATTGCGGTCGCCGCAGCCGCTGCAGGTAAGCATGTCATGTGCGAGAAACCTCTCGGTCTCAATGCCAGCGAAGTTGAGCAGATGTATCGCGCGGCAACCAAGGCCGACGTTGTTCATATGACCGCTTTCACCTATCGATTTGCGCCAGCGATGCGATACATGGCCCATTTGGTTCATACGGGAAAGCTAGGCCAAGTCCGTCACTTTCGTAGCCAACGTTTCCTAGATTGGCCAGAAACCTCTTGGGGATGGCGCCAGCTTAAATCGAGAGCCGGAGCGGGCGATCTGTTCGACATGACAATTCACCGCTTGGATCTCGGCGTATACTTGGCTGGGCCAGTTTCCAAATTGACTGGTGCCGTTGCACGTTTTGCGCCGCGAGATCGAACCGCTGACGGCAAGCCGTGTCAACCAAGCGACGTGGATGATTGGTCGAGCCTTATCGGCATTTTCGAAAACGGCGCTACGGGCGTTTGGGAAGGAACCACTTTAGCCAAAGGTTACAAACGGAAAGGTTTTGGTCATGAATGGGCCGAAATCAATGGTTCGGATGGATCGGTTGTTTATCAATTGCATACTCCCAACACGATCCTTATCGGTAACAACTCCGAAGACTTACATGTCGAGCAGGTACCCGCTGAGTTTTTGCGTCCCACCGGTAGTCCAAGGTCGCTCACTGATGGTGAACCGGCGACACTTTTTCGTTACGATTTAATGTGGGAATTTGTCTCCGCGATTTGTGAGGGACGCGATGCAACACCGAGTTTTTATGATGGCTTAATAGCTCAAGTACTGGCTGATTCGGTCTTGAAATCATTTGCGGAAGATTCCTGGCTGAACGTCCCTCAGGTTGCCCGCTGAGTGCGGATAGCTCAGAAGCTCGTCAAATTTTTTTCTCCAATCGAGCGACATTTCCTTTAATGCCGAATGTAAGGGATAATCCAACAGCAACGGGTGGTTTCGTCCCCCGTTGCTCGTAATTTTGTCGTGCTGGGTCGCCGAAATCCTATTCGCTTTCTTTTTTATCGAGAACATGTCGTTTTTCGGCTGCTAGCTCGCTCTCAGAGTTGGGGCATTTCTTCGTTGCGAATCTAGAACTGCAATCTACAGATGTGGCATTGATCCAAAACCATCAAGCTCTTCAGGTTTTTTCTTACCGAATCGTAGTTGCATGCTAAGTTTAATCTGGTGTGACATATTCTTTGAGCTGCAACTTGGTTCGCAACCTCTTTCAACTTATTGATCTTGAGTGTAACTGAAATGGCTGATTACGGTTTAATGGCCATAGCCGTATCGTCTCTGCAGCCGATGGATGCAGCGATGATGGATCTTTACATGCAGCGAGAGGGAGCTGAGCCACAACTTTACCGCGGTTGCAATGTTCCGTTGGAACAGCGGGACTTGGTTAATCTGAAGTCTCGAGGGATTACTCACCTTTACATCAAAGCTGCTCAGCGCGAAGCATATCAAACTTATCTCCGCGAAACGGTCAATGAATGGTTGAAAGATGACTCGCTTTCGGTCGAATTGAGAGTGTCGCGTTTGAACGAACTCTTTAACGAGTCGGTCACCAAGTCGTTCAAGAAGGACGACCCTGACGAAGCGATTAAGGTCAGCCGTGAATTTGGTAGCCTGACCAGCTCTCTACTCAACGATTCCAAAATCGTCGCTGAGGACATGATGCAGGTTCTTCAGCACGATTACACAACCTTCACCCATTCTTCCAACGTCTCTTACTACGCAGTGATGTTGGCTAAAGAGTTGGGATACAACGAGCAGGATTTATCTGAAATTGCGACCGGTGGATTGCTCCACGATCTTGGCAAGATCGAAATCGATGATCGCATTCTTACCAAACCAGGAAAGCTCGATGACCTGGAGTTTCGCCAGATCCGTCGTCATCCGACCGAGGGCTTCAAAAAGCTCTGCAAGCAACCCGACGTATCCTATGGCCAGTTAATGATGGCGTACCAACATCACGAACGCTTGGATGGCCGAGGCTATCCGGTCGGTGTTGTGGCAGATCAGATTCATCCATGGGCTAAGATCTGTGCGGTTGTTGACGTGTACGAAGCGTTAACAAGCAATCGTCCCTATCGACAACCGCTGTCATCGGAAACAGCGTTCCAAATTATGTCCAAGGATTCGGGCTTAGCATTTGATTCGGAAATATTGAAATGTTGGATGCAATTGACACAGACGACTGTCAGCGTGTAATCGAGTCAGTTCCCTGTTTAGTAGATATACCACAGGCGTACCTCGAGCAATTAAAGGAAGAAGGCTATCTTCCTTCTTCTCCCCAAGAAGAGAGGAAGCATGCTCGCTACCGATTTTGTCGTAATGCAGCATTGCAGATTCTAGAAGATCTTCCTCTGATCCCTCGCATGCGAAAAATCGGTGGAGCTTACATTAGCAGTGTTTCGATAGGCGGCGCTGCGGTGTTGTTTGACGAGCAGCTTTATCCAAAAGAAAGAGTGCGAATTTGGCTTGCCAATGATGCGCTCGCGGGCGAAGTCTCACGGTGCCGTCGAATTTCTGAACGATGTTATGAAGTGGGTATTGCACTGGACGAGAAAATCCAGGTTCATCGAATCACTCGCTCCAACTAAGTGTCCCGAGAAAAATGGGTGCTCTCCCGTGTGCAATCGATAGGGAGTAGAAAGTTAAAAACCATTTTGTGCAAAATAATTCCTTGTAGCCTGTAGGCGTATTTGACTCCGGAGTGCAAAATGTTGAGCGGTGGAACCACCCGGTTGGTCCCACCGCTTTTTCATTTCTCGTTGGAAAACCTACTGGTCGCAAAGGAGCAGTATCGTGCGTTGGAAGGGGCGGGAAGAAAGTACAAACGTAGAAGACCGTCGCCGAATGACACCTACCAAGGTGGCAGCCGGTGGTGGCGGCCTGATGATTATCATTGCGATTATTGCGATCTTGCTAGGAATGGATCCTAGGCAGGCGATGCAGTTGGCTCAGCAGGGCCAACAAATCGGGGCATCGGTTCAGCAGAAAGAAAACAATGTCCCCATCAGTGCTCAGGAAGAGGAAATGGCAACTTACGTGAAGGTCGTTCTTAAGGACACCGAGGACGTTTGGGACAAAATATTCGCTTCCGCCGGTCAGCGTTATGAGAAACCAACCTTGGTTATGTTCCGCGATGCCGTCAGTTCGGCATGCGGAAACACGAGTGCCGCTGTTGGACCTTTCTACTGTCCCGCTGACAAAAAAGTCTACATCGACCTGAGCTTTTTCGATGACCTAGCGCGCAAATACAAGGCTCAAGGCGACTTCCCCCGAGCCTATGTCATCGCGCACGAGGTCGGCCACCATATCCAAAACCTTCTAGGAACTAGTACCGAAGTCAGTCGTCTCCAAAATCGTGTGGGCAAAGTCGAAGGAAATCAGCTGTCCGTCCGACTCGAACTGCAAGCGGACTTTTACGCTGGCGTTTGGGCCCATTACGTTCAGAAGATGAAGGGTGTGTTGGAGCAGGGAGATATCGAGAGAGCCATCGACGCAGCCAAGGCGATTGGCGATGATCGGCTTCAAAAGAGTGCTCAAGGCTATGTCGTCCCCGATGCATTTACCCACGGCACATCGCAACAACGAGCAAAGTGGTTCAACAAGGGATTTGCCACCGGTGATCTACGAGCCGCCAATACCTTTGATATCCCCTACGAGCAATTGTAAGAGACTTATGTGGCAGCTCTCGCCGGGCTGCTTCTGTTGACGATCCTTACTCCTGTTCAACGGATTCACAACATCCTCAACATCTTGCGTAAACAAGCACACCCTGCTCATTACAAATGGGCAGGGTGCTTTTATTTAACTCCGTTTCACATTTGAACTTCATCGTATTCCGCATTTGGGTGCGTTCAGGTCAAGCATCCGATTTCTCAGGCACCTTTTCCAGAATCTCCAGCAGCACAGTGTCGGTGGCTAACCCTTCCGCTTGTGCCTCGAAATTCAGCAACACCCGATGTCTCATCGTTGGCAAATAAACTCGACGAATATCCTCAAAACTAACATTGTAACGACCATCGAGCAAAGCTCTGACCTTGGCTGCCAAGGCTAATGTTTGCGCTCCGCGTGGACTTGCCCCCCAGCGCACGTATTGATTGGTGATATCCGTGGCGAGGGGACCACCGGGATGTGTCGCTAACGTCAAGCGAACAATATAATCCTGCACATGACTGGCCAAGATCACTTCACGTACTAATTTCTGCCAACGAATAATCTCCTCTCCATCCATCACCTTCTCGACCGCAATCTTAACTCCTTTAGTCGTTCGATCGACGATCGTGCTCAACTCTTCGCGTCTACTGTAACCGACCACCAACTTAAACAAGAAACGATCCAACTGGGCTTCGGGTAACGGATAGGTACCTTCTTGTTCGATGGGGTTCTGAGTGGCCAACACAAAATAAGGCTGGCTTAACAGGAAACGCTGACCTGCAACGGTGACGGTTCCTTCTTGCATCGTTTCAAGCAGTGCCGATTGAGTTTTAGGAGTTGCCCGGTTGATTTCGTCTGCAAGCAGCAATTGAGTAAAGATGGGCCCCTTCTGAAATTCAAAACCTCTTTTACCTTCTGGTGTTTCGACGATCATGTTTGTTCCGAGAATATCAGCCGGCATCAAGTCAGGCGTGAATTGGATTCTGCTGAATTGCAGATTCAACACTTCGGAAAGCGTGCGAACCAGCATAGTCTTTCCCAAGCCTGGTACACCCTCTAGCAAGCAGTGACCACCAACGAAGATAGCGGTCAGTACCCCATGTACCACTTCCTCATGCCCGACAATCATTCGCCCGATTTGACTGCGAACCTCGCCATAACGACGCCTGAACTCATCCGCCTGTTGTTGCATCGACTCGACAAGATTACTCATGATTAAAATTCCCAAACCTTTTTTATAATCTTCAGACTTTGATTGATTAGTTTGTGTTATGGCCTAATCGATTTGCAAAATACAAACCGCTCAAAACAAATCTCACTCGCGACAAGAACTCGTTTTTCAGTTTTCTCCTGGCGACTTTTTCGCCGCTTTCTTTGCAGCTAGCAAGCGAGAAGTGTAACTCTCTTTTTCTTTGTCATCGGCCAACTTGGGTGTTGCTGGATCGGCCGCGCGAGAATACTTCGGATCATTCTTCTCACCCAACATTTCGGTCAAGGTTCCTTCGCTGGTCAAAGAAGTAGGTACGGTTGGCTCAAACCTTGTCGAAGCCCGTTGACTAGCCAAAGCCTCATCGACGCTAGCCTTGCGATTGCGCAGGCGTTCCAGATTGGATTCACGCGATAGATCCCGTTCGGAAACTTTTCTACCAAGCCGTGAGCCGATCCATGCAATCAAACCGCTCGGATCAACGGCCACTCGGCGTATAAATACGTCGGAGAAGAAAAGAACAGATCCCAACAACAGCATCCACGGCCAGATATCGGTTAGACGAGTCGCTTTTTTAAGACCTTCACGAAAGCGATCGACGCTGGAAATATCTTCAAGCGATTCGGCTTGCAGTGCGGTTGCCATTTCACCCGCCGCACCTCCTTCCGGTACCTGCGCCGAAAACTGTTTGAGCATGTCAAGATTCGCTGGCCTCATCAAGTATTCATCGGAGAAAGGAACATTTACTCCGCTTGTCAAAATAGCTTTACCAGCACCCGGCGAGACGCTCATCATGTAACTTCCAGACTTGTTCGCATCAAACTCCCCGACATACCGACCAGGAGCTTGTTGCCGAAAAGTTAATGGAGCGGGTTTCATATCCGGACCAACCACGGCTGCCGAAAAATCTACGAAGTTAAGAAAACGATCATCCTTGTCTAATGCATTGACGATCACTTGAACTTTGCCATCTTTCAATTGGGTCGCGATGCTGTACTTTCCATCGTCTTCGCTGGGTCGCATTGTCCAACGAACCAATTGGCTCCAAAACCTTTCATAATCACTCCAACTTTGCCACGCTGTTGCCCATCGTTTTCCAGCATCGCTGGTAAACACCGCTGTTCGTCCCAAACCAAAATTCCAGGTGGCCAATAAGGTCTGATTCTCTGGCTCACTCGGCTTGGGCGAACGGATCGCTACTTGAACGAGCGGACTTTCCTTCACCGTAGTTAGCACAAAGCCCTTAATACTTGGCAGGTCGCTGCTGACTCCTTGCAGAACCTCATGAGGATAACTTACTGCAGGCTGTACTCCACCGTCAGGTTCATAGACCAGTGGCTTTGATACCCGCATCGCTTCGCGTACAAAAATCTTCGGCAGCGACTTGGGATTCGTCACCACGTAGTAGTTTCCGCCGGTCACCGTAGCAATTTTTTGCAATATCTTATGACCCGCAGGACCGTGTGCACCAACGGCAACGGTGGAGACTTTGATTTGAGCTGTGGCAAACTGATTGATCAAAGCGTTGGAGGGTTCAGCGGGGTCACCATCGCTGATAATAATCGCATGTTTGATGGAAGCCTTGGTTTGCTGCAATCCAGTCAATGCCATCTGCATCGCCGGGGCAAAGTCAGGCATATCTCCTGGCACCATCCGGCTCAATCTTGCCCGCATCGCTTGTCGATTAGTCCCGACACGACTTAATCCGTTATCCCAAAGCCAAGTCGAATTCAAAACGTTGTCGTAATTGATAACCCCGCAGTAGTCCAAAGGTCCAAGAACGTCGATCGCACTGCGCGCGATAACCTTTTGCCAATAATTTCCTTCGGGTATTTCGGAAGCGTGCAGGATCATTGCCAAAGCTCCCACTGCTTCGACCTTGGAGTTTTTGATTTGAAAATCCACAGGCATGGCTTTTTCCAATTCCGTTTGAGCCCACCCGCCGGCACCAAACGCTTCAGGTCCACCGATCATCAACAGACCGCACCCAAATTGCTCGGTATTACGAATCAGCATGTCGATGTGCGAACTGGTAAACTCCGAAATCTCGCTCGCATCTTCACCGGAAGTTCGTGGCACTCCAGCGAGTATCACACAGTCATACCCCTGCAACTCGGCGAGGCTTGTAAAGAGTTGATTACTGGGCATAAGATCTACTTCGATCTCAGCTTTGCGCAAGGTTTCGACCAGCAAATCGTATTCGCCAGCGGTTCTCCAGTTTTCAATCATCAACACTCGCCCCTTTCCTCGGACATAGGCGAAGGCTGTGACTCGATTATTCTGAGAAAGGGTATCCTGCTGAATATCGTTCGCATTGAATTCTGCTTCGTAGATGTAGCCTGCCGGTTGGTCGATGGTGTGCCGCAAAGGAAAAACGTTGACATCGCGGTCCAGAACCACTTCCTCATCAACTAAAACTTCTTGCTGCGACCCAAGGCGGCGCGAAACTCGCAGTTTCCCGGCAATAGGGGCTTGATCGCCGTTGCCGCGATATTTCTCGATCACGACCCGGGCCTCGATCGGTTGACCTTGTCGAATGTTGGAAGGCAAATCGATCTTTTCGACATAAACTTCCGAGGCTGTCTCGAAAGTAACCGGAACCACATCCATACCGATACCGGATTGAGCAATAGATTTCGCAGTGGGCGCTGAGGTTCCTAGCGTTTCCAATCCATCGGTCACGACGACGATTCTCTTCGCACATCCTTCTGGAAAAGTCGCTTGAGCGAGTTTCAATGCAGCTTCCAGATTGGTCGCATCGCTTCCAGAAAAATTACTTTCAACCGATCGCAATTGTGGAAGTGCATCATCAAAAGGCTGGATTTCAATCGCGGCTTCGCGTCCGAAGACGATAAGTCCCGCAAGGTCTTCACGATCCGCTCGACGATGACGCTTGGACGACTCACGCACAAACTCCAACATCAATTCGCGTTTCGCGCGAGGAATACTGTCGCTTTGGTCGAGCACATAGATCACAGCAACTTTATCAGAAGTGCGAATCGCCTGGATACCTGCAAGCGCACATACCACTGCCGAGAAAACGACAGTGCGAAGCAGTAACGCCATGGTTCTTCGAAAGCCACCGAGTGAAACCAATCTCCGATAACTCCACCACCACAGCAATAGAAGGAGCAGAAGCAGTAATAGATAGAGCGGGTGTTCGAAGCCGATTTGGAAACGGTTCATATTGACCTCGCCAATTCTACTACATCGATTTCGTCACACACGCTCGCGAAACAGCACACCCTGAACAGCCGCCAGACTCCTTGGTCCCGCAGCCCCCTCGCGTCGTTCCACAACCGGGACCACAGCCACTCTCTAGCAACTGTGCAACTCGGCTTTCCGCAACCAACTGCTGAAACTCATTCGCCAAATCAGCTGATATTTGCTGCATGGCTTCAGCGACCGGGCCAAGGAAATGAAAATAAACGGTTTGACTGTCGAGCATTGGTTCGACATCCAGCAAAACTGAATCTCGATCTACTTGCAAAAACGCTTCCACGGCTCGCGGTGTGAACTGCTCAGCTAGTTTCTTCAGCTGTTTCTGAAGATAGAGATCCTCGGCTGCAGCGGGG
>JBEGUT010000038.1:0-13950 GCA_041178745.1 Planctomycetota bacterium
TGTTCCTCAAACGAGAGAAAGAGTTGGCGGCGATGCTAGAAGCGATTCATGCCTAAGTGGATCGCATAGCAGCGATGGTCAAGGCTCCGGATATTGAGGCTAAGCTAAACAGCTTACGTCTCTCTAGTTCAGCGAAAACTCGTCGGATGCGTGTTAAGGAGACATTTAATTACATGGCGTATCCGCGAGAGCATTAGACGCATCTGTGTAGCAACAACAGACTTGAAAGAATCATGAATGAAATACGGCGACGTACGTGTGTGGTCGGAGCGTTCCCAGACGGCCACAGTGCCTTGATGCTAGTTGCTGCGTGACTACGACACGGAGCGGTACAAGGTGGGGAACACGAAGTTACTTAGACACAGATCGACTCTATAAGTTGCAACCGTCAGCCAATGACGCTTCGCGTCATGCCTGACGCACAACGAAAAGTCCACTGAAGAGAACTCTCCAGTGGACTTTATCCATTGAAATCAGTAGCTGGATTTTTCAACTACACAAAACTTAGGTTAACCACCCAATTCATCTGGCGCTGGAGAAGAATCCAAGTCAACATCACTTGCTTGATCGTTGGCTTCACCTTCCATCTGCATGCTTTCAGGGAGCGGTGCGTTCAACAACGCATAATTCTGCTCCATGACCTCGGTTCCACGATTGACCAAATCTTCGAGTGCTTCCCGACGGTACGACACTTCCGATTCTTGGAAGATACGGAAACCAGTACCCGCTGGGATTAAGTGTCCAAGGATCACGTTTTCCTTCAAACCAACTAAGCGGTCAACCTTACCTGCCAAAGCAGCTTCGGTAAGAACCTTAGTTGTTTCTTGGAAACTCGCCGCAGAAATAAAGCTATTGCTTTGAACCGACGCTTTGGTGATACCAAGCAACTGAGTCTTCGAAGAGGCTGGCCTTGGTGACTTACCTTTGCAAGGCTGGCCTCCAAGAGCTTCGATTTGAGCATTGCTCTTCTCAACTGCTTCGCGAGGAACAATATCACCTTGCTTGAATTCGCTATCTCCAGGATCGGAGATCTTGAGGCACTTAGCCAATTCATTGTTGTGGCGACGGAAATCGAACTTATCCATCACCAAACCGGGCAGCAAGCTCGTATCACCAGCATGCTCGATCTTCACTTTTCGAAGCATTCGAGAAATGATGACTTCTAAGTGCTTATCGTTGATTTCCACACGTTGCATGCGATAAACCTGCTGAACCTCGTGTACCAAGTACTGTTGAACAGCTTCTTCACCGCTAACGGCCAAAATATCGTGTGGTACCAATGGACCATCGACCAGAGCTTGGCCAGCTTTGACGATATCGCCCGAATGCACCATGAAGCGTTTACCTGGTGGAACCAAGTGCTCACGTTCTTCACCGCTATCGCTTTTAACAATAATCGTCCGCTTGCCGCGTTTCTTCTCGCTCTTAAGTTCAACCAAACCATCGATCTCAGCAATAACCGCTGGATCCTTGGGCTTACGAGCTTCAAAGATTTCGGTGACTCGAGGAAGACCACCGGTGATGTCCGTAATACCTGTCGCACCACGAGGTGTTTCAGCCAACTCACTACCTGCAGCAACCATGGTTCCCTCTGGAAGCGTGATGATCGCTTTTTCCGGGAGGTAATAAACATCCAGCGGTTTGCCGTCTGCAGCTTCGATGACGATCTGTGGATGCAAATCACCGCGATGGTCGATGATAACGCGACGCAAGTTTCCGCTAGGATCTCGCTCAGAACGCATCGTTTCGCCTTCGACCACGTCATCGTAACGAACTTTACCACTGACTTCGGCGAGAATTGGAATCTTGTGTGGGTTCCATTCGCACAACACCTGGCCCTTGGTGACTTCCTGATTCTCGACGACGTTCAACGAAGCACCGGTCGGAATATCATATTTCTCAACTTCTCGTCCCTTCGGATCAAGAATAGAGATCTCACCGTTGCGGGTGAGCACAACGTCTTTACCTTCTTGATTGCGTACGACTCGCAAGCGAGTGAATTTAACAACACCGCCTTTACGAACCTTGATGTCGCTTTCTTCCACGCTCGTGTTCACCGTACCACCGATGTGGAAGGTTCGCATCGTCAGCTGTGTACCAGGCTCACCGATCGACTGAGCAGCGATAATACCGACCGCCATACCTTCTTCGACCAACGCACCGGTCGACATATCCATACCGTAGCAGGAACGGCAGACACCCAAAGGAGCATCGCAGGTCATCGGGCTTCGCACCTGGATCTTATCCAGGCCAAGGGCTTCGATTCGCTTGGCGATCAACGGCGTAATCATCTCGTTCTCGTGAACAACGATTTCGTCGGTCACTGGATTAACGATGTTCTGACGACTGACGCGACCATTGATCGCATCGGCCAAATGCACTTCAACTTTTTCTCCTCGGTAAATCGTCCCCTTGGTGATACCTTGGGTTGTACCGCAGTCATGCATGGTGATAACAACGTTCTGGGCCACGTCAGCTAACTTGCGGGTCAAGTAACCTGAGTCAGCCGTCTTCAAAGCGGTGTCGGCCAGACCTTTGCGAGCACCGTGAGTACTCGAGAAGTACTCGAGCACCGTTAGACCTTCGCGGAAGTTCGCCTTAATTGGCGTTTCGATGATTTCGCCCGTTGGCTTAGCCATCAAACCACGCATACCCGCCAACTGGCGAATCTGTTCAATACCACCTCGAGCACCGGAGTGTGCCATCAAGTACACAGGATTGACGTAGCCGGTTCCACCACGATCGTCATGTTCCATCGCTTGCAACATGTCTTTCGTGATCAATTCGCGAGCATGGGTCCACGTGTCGAGAACTTTGTTGTAACGTTCTGGGCCAGTGATCTGACCTCGGTCATAAAGCTTGGTCAGCTTCATCACTTCCTTCTCAGCCAGAGAGATGTGCTGGCTCTTGGACTTCGGTGTTACAAGATCGTCTGTACCGAATGACAAACCGCTGCGGGTTGCTTCGCGGAATCCCAGTTGGTTCATATCATCCAGCAACGAAATGGTTGCTCGACGACCGAGTCGCTGATAGCAGTCGGATATAACAGACGCCAAATCGCCGCTGCGCAACGATTGATTGTAGTAGTCCATGCCCTTAGGAAGCATTTTATTAAACAGAACGCGACCGAATGTGGTGTCGACAATCGCTCCCCCTTTTTCGTTCGGAGTTGTCTTCAACTTGCGGTCCTTGGGCAAGCGAACTTTGATCTTCGCGTGCAAATCGATCACACCCTGCTGGAATGCCGTCTCTGCCTCATCCAAGGAAGAGAAGACCATTCCTTCGCCTTTGCGGTTGGGAAGCTCGATCGAAATGTAATAGCAACCCATCACCGTATCCTGAGATGGGCTCATGATCGGCTTGCCGTTGCTAGGAGCAAAGATGTTATGCGTGCTCATCATCAGCGTGTGAGCTTCGACTTGTGCTTCGATCGACAGTGGCAAGTGAACCGCCATCTGGTCACCGTCGAAGTCCGCGTTGAAACCTTTGCAAACCAGCGGATGCAAATGAATCGCGTTACCTTCGACCAAAGTTGGTTCGAAAGCTTGAATACCCATGCGGTGCAGGGTAGGGGCTCGGTTGAGCAACACGGGATGATTTCGAATCACCTGCTCAAGAATATCCCATACCTCTTCATCCTTGCGTTCAAGCATTTTCTTGGCCGACTTAATCGTATCAGCGTGCCCAAGTTCCTTAAGGCGTCGAATGATGAATGGTTGGTAGAGTTCCAAGGCGATCTTCTTTGGCAAACCGCATTGGTGCAACTTCAAACGAGGTCCGATCACGATCACGCTTCGAGCCGAGTAGTCAACTCTCTTTCCTAGAAGGTTTTCACGGAAACGTCCTTGCTTTCCTTTGATCATATCGGTCAAAGATTTCAGAGGACGGTTGCTGCTTCCAAGAACCGGTCGCTTGCATCGGTTGTTGTCGAACAACGCGTCAACGGACTGCTGAAGCATTCGCTTTTCGTTGCGAATGATCACTTCGGGGGCATTGAGGTCGACAAGCTTTCGCAGACGCGTATTGCGGTTGATAATACGACGATACAGGTCATTCAAATCGCTTGTCGCAAAGTTACCGCTGTCCAAAAGCACTAAGGGGCGCAAGTCAGGCGGGATCACCGGAATAACATCCAAAACCATCCACTCGGGACGATTGTCGCTGTCGCGAATCGACTCAACCAACTTCAATTGATTGATCAAATCCTTTTTCTTTTGCTTGCTGTCGGTATCGTGAAGCTTCGTTCGCAACTCCTCTGAGAGTTCGACCAAATTCAAATTCTGGAGTAACTTGCGAATCGCTTCTGCACCCATCTCCGCTTCGAAAGCATTTTCACCCCACTGCGCTTTTGCTGCACGATATTCTTCTTCGTTCAGCAGTTGCTTATTTTCGAGGTCGGTCTCTTTCTTGTCGGTCACCACGTAGTCTTGGAAATAAATAACTTTTTCCAGGCTGCTGGTTTTCATATCCAACAGAGTTCCCAAGCGGCTAGGCATTGCTTTGAAGAACCAAATGTGGACAACAGGGGCAGCCAACTCGACGTGTCCCATGCGCTTGCGACGCACGCGACTGTGTGTCACCTTAACACCACAGCGATCGCAAATCATCCCTTTGTACTTCATGCCGCGATATTTACCGCACGCGCATTCCCAGTCCTTTTCTGGTCCAAAGATTCTTTCGCAAAACAAACCATCTTTTTCTGGACGGTAGGTTCGGTAGTTAATCGTTTCAGGTTTCTTGACTTCACCAAAAGACCAACTGCGAATGTCCTGCGGGCGAGCAAGACTGATTTTCACAGAGGTATAATCGTTGACTCGATCGTAAGTTGTTTCGCCAATGGCCATTCAAAAGGCTCCTTTTGGGGTTCATCGCTATCGCAGTAGCGTTCGATCGGACATATGCAACCAGTGCCAAGAAGATTACATCAACAGGCAACTGACTTATTCATATTTTCAAAAATGGAACAGTGTATCGATTCGCTGAGCGACCATTGGGCCTCAATGGTCGCTCTGGGCTTGCCCGGTCTAAAACCGGTAAATGGCTTTTCTTACAGACGTCTCTTTTCGAGTCTCATATTGAGTGCTAAACCACGGATCTCGTTGGTGAGAACATCGAAGCTTGCTGGAGTACCAGCCTCCAAGGTGTTCTCTCCCTTGACCATCGACTCGTAAATCTTCGTTCGACCTTCCACGTCGTCGCTCTTGACCGTCAACAACTCCTGCAAAATGTAGGCAGCTCCGTACGCTTCCAGCGCCCACACTTCCATCTCCCCGAAGCGTTGACCACCAAAGCGGGCTTTACCACCAAGCGGTTGCTGGGTAATCAACGAGTAAGGACCTGTCGAACGAGCATGTACCTTGTCATCGACAAGATGATGCAGTTTGAGCATGTAGATGTAACCAACCGTTGTTTCCTGCTCCATCGGTTCGCCGGTGCGACCATCGAACAAGCGAATCTTGCCGTGACGTGGCAGTTGTGCTGCCTCTAAGCAATCGTTGATGTCCGATTCAGTAGCTCCGTCAAACACAGGAGTTACGGCTTGGAAGCCAAGTTTGGCACCTGCCCAACCCAAATGGGTTTCCAAAATCTGTCCGACGTTCATACGGCTGGGAACACCGAGCGGATTCAACAAGATTTGCAGCGGGGTACCATCGGGTAGAAACGGCATGTCTTCTACCGGCAACACCTTGGAGATAACCCCCTTGTTACCGTGTCGACCCGCCATCTTATCCCCGACGCTGATAACTCGCTTTGTAGCGATATAGACTTTGACCATCTGGAGAACGCCATTGCGCAACTCGTCGCCGCGTTTCATGCTGTTCGTTCTGCGATCTCGTTCATCTAAAGCATTCTCAACATGCTGCCAAGATTGCTTGTGAATGCGACGCAATTCGCTGTGGTGAGCCGCATCCATACGATTCAGCAAGCGAGACAAATTAAATGTCTGAGCCTGCTCCGCAACGAATTTCGGATCCTGACCGCCAGCAAAAGGTGTTCCATCAGCGTCGGTCAACTTGGTTCCAATCGCTGCTTCCATCTCGTTGATCAACGCAGTGAATGCGTTCGAGATATCTTGATTACCTTCTGCTTCGATTCGCTTCAGTTCCTTTTCGAACTCCTTACGCTCATCCTCGGTTAGGCTCATGCGGCGGGAAAACTTCTGAGTATTGATAACAATACCTTCGACCCCCGAACTCACTTCCAGCGAATCGTTCTTTACGTCTTCACCAGCGCGACCGAAAATCGCGTGCAAAAGTTTTTCCTCAGGCGTTAATTCCGTTTTGCTCTTGGGCGAAACCTTACCAACCAAGATATCTCCAGGTCGAACATAGGTTCCAACTCGAACGATGCCAGTTTCATCAAGATTTCTAAGAGCCTTTTCGCTGACGTTCGGAATATCGCGAGTGAACTCTTCGCGGCCCAACTTAGTCTCACGAATCTCAACGTCCGATTCCTCAATATGGATTGAGGTGTACGTGTCGTTTTTAACCAGTTCCTCACTAATGATGATCGCATCTTCGTAATTGAAACCATCAAAGGACATGAAGCCAACAAGCACGTTACGCCCCAACGCAAGCTCACCTAGATGAGTCGCGGCGCCGTCTGCGATAATTTGTCCTTCCTTCACCTTATCGCCTAACTTGACGATCGGTCGTTGGTTCAAACAGGTACGTTCGTTGAGCCCCTGGAACTTCTTGAGTGGATAAATGTCAGCTCCGATTTCTATTCGGGTCGCATCGCAGAAGGTCACTTTACCTGCTCGACGTGCACGCACCACCATCGCGCTGTTTTGGGCAACTTCCTTCTCAAGTCCGGTCGCCACAATCGGCGGTTCAGTGATCAACAACGGAACCGCTTGGCGTTGCATGTTCGAACCCATCAACGCACGGTTCGCGTCGTCATGCTCAAGGAACGGAATCAAACCAGCAGAAACACCAACCATCTGGCTTGGCGCAATGTCCATGAACTGAACTTGTGTTGGCGCAACGATCTGGAAGTCGGCTCGGTGTCGAGCGATCAAGCCAGGACCTGCCACCAATTCACCACTCTTGGTTTCCGTATCCGCAGGAGCGATATAGGAATCCGCTTCTTGGTCTGCACGCAACCAACGAACTTCGTTAGTCAACTTGCCATTCTCAACCACTCGGTAAGGAGTGATCAAAAATCCGTACTCATCCACCGCCGCGTAAATGGCCAAACTGCTGATCAAACCGATGTTAGTACCTTCAGGTGTTTCGATCGGGCAGATACGACCGTAGTGGGAAATATGAACGTCGCGAACTTCGAAACCCGCTCGCTTTCGATTCAAACCACCGGGACCCAACGCCGAAAGTCGACGCTCGTGCGTCAACTGCGACAGTGGATTGGTTTGGTCAACCACTTGCGACAGCTCGCCTCGACCAAAGAAATATTCAATCGCAGCACTGATACTCTTAGGATTCACTAAACTGCGAGGAGACATATCCTCCGCGTCTTTCAAGCTCATACGTTCCTGCACGGTACGGCGCAGCTTAAGAAATCCTTTTCGCAACTCTTCGCAAGCTAATTCATCAATCGTTCGCAAGCGACGATTTCCCAAATGATCGATGTCGTCATACTGGGCGGTTCCTTCTTGGCCAGACAGATCCACCAAATACTTGATGGATGCAATCAGATCCTCAGGACGTAGAGTCATCACATCTTCGGGAACGCCGAGATTCAATTTTCGATTGACACGGAAACGCCCTACTCGACCGAGTCGGTAACGATTGACGTCGAAGAACTTTTCGTGGAACAACAACCGTGCCTTTTCCAAGTTCGGTGGGTTTCCAGGACGCAAACGCTGATAGATTCTCAACAAAGCTTCTTCGTGACTGCTTGTATTATCTTCCGCCAAGCTGTTGAGAACAAAAGGAACTTTCGGTGCATCGATCAAATCGACCTTTTTAACGCCACCATTGCAGATCGATTCAGCTGCGGCTTTAGAAATCTTGTGCCCTGCTTCGACGATAATTTCTCCAGCTCGCTCATGACCTGAAGGATAGATAACGTCATCGCACGAAATCTTGCCCTCCAACTTGGCAGCGCTACGACCATCGACAATTTTCTCGGTCTTTTCTTCGTAGAATGCCTTCAAAAGATCCGAGTCTGTGCTCAGTTTGTCTGACATCGCTCGTAGCAGTGTCATTACCGAAAACTTGCCGCTCTGGTCGATACGAACCGACAGACTATCCTTTTTGGTCACATTGATTTCTATCCAGCTTCCTCGGTCTGGGATGATGCGAGCGCTAGGCACGCGACGATCCCCAGTACCTTCGGTTTCCTCTACGAAATCCACGCCCGGACTGCGGTGCAACTGATTGACGACCACGCGTTCTGCACCATTGATGATGAATTCACCACCTCCGAGCATCACTGGGATGTCGCCCAAGTACACTTCTTCTTCGAACGGCTGTTCGCGATTCAATCGCAAATAAACCTTCAATGGCTTTCCGTAGGTCAAACGCAGCTGCCGACACTCTTCGGGAGTGTAACGAGGCTTACCTAATTCATAGCGCAAATACTCTAAACTTACCGTCCCGTCATAGCTCTGAATCGGGAAGATTTCACGAAAAACCGATTCCAAACCTTGGTTCTTGCGTTTATCTGCAGTCAACTCTTCCTGCAAAAATCCGACGTAACTTTTAGTTTGCAACTCTGTTAAGTCGCGGATCTTAAACGCTTCTTGCCCTGAACCAAACTGACGTACCGAATTGGGATTTAAACGTCGCTGGGAAGATGTGGCCATTACCTAGAGAAACTCCTTTGGGAGATTTCGAGCCTGGAGCAGATGCGGTATCGCACCTGCCCTCCTGTACGTACCGCTAGCCCACGAATAGCCCATTTAGATTACGTAACGCCATCCTGGCTCTAAAAGCGCTCATGGGACACCAAACGCTTTCTGATTGCATAGCGATCCTCAAACTGTAGGCGCGCAACCCCGATAAGGCTTGAGGCGCGCCGATAAGATCGAACGTAGAGTACGAGAACAGACCGATATCCACGCTGATAGTGTATCGCACCCAACCAGTCCTGGCAATTCCAGGACTGGTTGAGACCTTATTTGGGGTGGTGGTGAACCTAAACCGAAATTACTTCAATTCGACTGAAGCACCCGCTTCCACCAGCTGAGCCTTGAGCTTCTCAGCATCTGCTTTCGATACAGCCTGCTTGATGGTCACAGGAGCGCCTTCGACCATCTTCTTGGCATCCATCAAAGATGCACCAGTGATGTTCTTGACAACCTTGACCACTTCAAGCTTCTTGTCGCCTGCACCAGTTAGAACCACATCGAATTCCGTCTGCTCTGCCGCAGCGGCTGGAGCGCCGCCGCCATCAGATGGGGCTGCCATAACAACCGCGCCGCCAGCAGCAGCTTCGATGCCATGGACTTCCTTGAGGTAATCACTCAACTCCTTCGCCTGTTTCAGGGTCAGGGTTACGATCTTATCGCCAAGTTGACGAATGTCATCTGCAAAAGCCGTTTCAGACATGACCTACGCTAATCCTCGTTCAGAAAGTTCTCTCACCGGTCGGCACTTGGAGCACCTACCGCACCCAAAAATCATACCAAATTTTTCCCGAGCTTTGTGTAAGGACTGCTTCGGAAAGTCCCACCGAACCAAATTTTTCCGACAAGAATCGAAAGATTCGACTCAAAAATACCTGACTGACTCATCTGAATCAGCAAATACCTGTACTCAAACAAGAAAGACAAACAACCCACTACGCTTCGGCTGCCGCTTCTTCGCCTTCTGACTTCTTCTTGACCTGGCTTGCCAACTTCGCGCCTGGACCCTTGATCTGACCCGCCAACTGCGAACCAACACCAACGATCTGACCCACCAAAAGCGAAATCTGTTCGCGCCGACTAGGCCATTTACTGATTTCCTTCAACTTGGCAGCGGATACCCGCTCGCCATCCATCACGCCACCCTTGAGTTCCAACTTCGCGAACTTCCCACTGGTGTCAATCTGGATCATGGCCTTTGCCAAAGACACAAAGTCTTCGCAACCCCACACCACAGCGACACTTCCAGCAACCTTCTCGAACGCTGGACGCAACTGTGTGCCTTCGGTAGCCCGCGCAGCTAAAGTGCGCTTTACCACCATCATCTCGATGTTCTTCTCACGCAATGTCTTGCGAAATTCGTAAGTCACATCCGACGACATGCCAACAACGTTGACTAGCACAGCATCCTGTACGCCAGACAAACGACGACGAACATCGTTGGAAACCAAATCTTTTACTAACTTGCTCATATCGATTCTGCCTTAATAACCTTCACTGGCCAAACCTTAGCCAGGGCCAAACCTCAGCCAGAACAACGTTAAGCACCAATACGAACGCTCGGGGTCATCGTTCCGCAAATCGCAACGGAACGAACATAAGTCCCACGCACCGTATTGGGCTTCAAAGTATTCAGATATTCCAAAAAGCTCTTTACGTTATCCACCAGCTTGGCAGGCTCAAAACTTAACTTGCCGACAACCGCGTGTACATTGCCACCCTTGTCATTCCTAAACTCTACCTTGCCAGCCTTGTACTCTTTCACAGCTCGTCCAACATCAGCTGTCACTGTTCCAGCTCGAGGGGATGGCATCAAACCTCGCGGTCCTAACACCCGACCCAAAGGTCCTACCAAACCCATCATGTCAGGAGTCGCAATACAGACGTCGAAGTCAGTCCAGCCTTCTCGAATCTTCTTGGCCAAATCATCTTGACCAACCTCGTCGGCCCCTGCCTCCTTAGCAGCATTAGCCAAGTCACCCTTCGCGAATACCACAACTCGCTGCGACCGCCCAATACCGTGTGGCAAAACCAAGCTTCCACGAACAATCTGGTCAGCCTGAGCAGCATCGATACCTAAGCGAACGTGAATCTCAACTGTCTGATCAAACTTGCGTGCAGGAAACTTCTTGAGTACCGAAACTGCTTCCTCTAAGGAAACAGCCTTCGCTCCCACACCCTTTGCTTCCATGATCTTCATTGCCTTGGATGGCCCAGTCATCGTATTAACCCTCCACCTCTAGGCCCATGCTTCGTGCTGTACCTTCAATCATGCGTCGAGCATGATCCAGATCGCGAGCATTCAAGTCGGCCATCTTTTTCTTACAGATTTCTTCTATCTGAGCCTGAGTTACTTTACCAACCTTATTTTTGTTGGGTTCACCCGAACCCTTCGCAATACCCACAGCCAACTTCAGCAAAGCCGCTGCTGGCGGGCTCTTGGTTACGAACTCAAAACTTCGGTCGTTGTAAACCGTTACAACAACAGGAATCGGAGTTCCCTTAAATTCTTTAGTCCGTTCGTTGAACTGGGACACAAACTGCCCAAGGTTGACACCGAACTTACCAAGCGAAGTACCAACAGGCGGCGCCGGGGTGGCTTGCCCACCGGGCACCTGAAACTTCGCCTGTCCTACCATTTGCTTTGCCATAGCGAATAACTCGACCGTTTTCCGTTTTTCAAACCTTGAACTCGTAGCCCGATAAAAATCGCCAACTAGCACTCAGCCGAGTTACAGGCACTTCCTTGAACGAAGCCCCTTAAACCCACGCAACAGAATCACCAACACAAACCACTAAGCCGGTTCCACCTGCCAATGATCCAACTCGACCGGAGTACTTCTTCCAAAGATGCTGATAATGACCGTCACGCGACCATTAGCCTCATCGACCTTATCCACTTCACCTTCCAAATTCTGGAAGTAACCTTCCTTGACCCGAACCCTGTCTCCTCGACCATAAGGGATCGCTGTTTTCAATGTCTGCTCTTCGTCAGTAGGTGGCTTGACCACCTTTAAAATTCGCTCAACTTCCTTGTCTTCCATGGGAGTTGGCTTACCACCAGAACCGGTGAAGTCACCAATACCGTCGGTTTCACGCACCAAAAACCAGGTATCTTCCGTGACCGACATTTCGATCATCAAATAACCTGGATACAACTTACGCTTAACAACTCGGCGCTGGCCGGTTCGGGTAAAGGTCGCAACGTCTTCGGTTGGAATCAAAATATCACCAAAGTACGCCTCAACACCCGCGAGCTTCACTCGCTTCTCCAATGCCTTCCGAATAGTATCCTCGCGATTAAACGCGACCTTCAAAATATACCACTTCTTCGGAGGCATCTCTTCCACTGAAGGGGCTTCTTCGGCAACTTTAGCAGCAGCCTTTGCGCTCGACTTTCCTGACTTCGAAGACGCAGTTGCCTTGGAATCTCCCGGAGTTCCAGGAAGGATATCCATAGATCCAGCCGGTTCCAGCGACGAATCGCCCGGATGCTGGGAATTATCAGATTGTAGCGGCAAGCTCTCTGGCTCGCCTTCATTTTCATTACTCACTTCACACCCCCGTGCCGGTCCATCGATCTGGAAACAACCAAACGCTAACAAGATAGAAGCTCAATGAAGCCTTATCTACCCCGCAGCAAGTGGTTCCACAATCTCCCGGCAGTAACGGAATCGTGCGTCCGCTCACACACCCCGACTAAACATTCGACTCTCCCCGCGATTTAGCTCAAACATTTTCGCACAAGCTAAACCTAAGGCCCTACGGCGATCATCTCGCCTGCAACCCAGTTTTTGCCTAGTATTTTACTTAGTTTCCCTAAGAAATCCCAAGCCAGGAAAATAATCCCTGCCAGATCGCGTCGAATGCAAACAATATAATCGTCAGGAAGAAGATGCAAAATATAACCACAATCGACGCCCTGACAAGCTCAGTACGCGTCGGCCAGGAAACTTTATTTACCTCGGCTTCCACGGAGATCAAAAAATCAGCAAACTTTGGCCAGTTTACCAAACGGTATCCGAACCACCCACCGATACTCAAAATCGCCAAAGCGATCAAGTACCCTAGATAGCCCCGACCTTCCAGATACAACTGATGACAACGCCAAGCTGCAACGGCGACCACAACCCAGATCGCAAGGCAGGTCAACTGGCGAACCATCTTGCCTTGATTGCGTTTGTATATCACCCCAGAAAACATCTCATCGATGAGTTTCCTGGAGCTTATTCCCGCATCGCTGGACATTAGGCACTCAATTCCCAAAAAAGTATTTCTTCAGTAACTTGCCGCATTAAGATCGAATTCCGCCATTCCAAGCAAATCGCCTTACTAAGCCGATGCCTCGAAACCGAAAACTCTGACTCTATTTGCTTCAACAACTATCACCTACCCGAAAACCATTAAGCCATCGATACTTATTCAAACTGATTGGCCGGCCGAAACATACATCCGCCAATAATTAAAAATAGCCACCGACATAGGTTCTTGACAAACCACCAGCCAAAAACAGACTTCGCTTTCTGATCGCCCGACTTGCAAGCTATAACCAAACCAATCACTTCAAGCAGGGGCGGCGGGAATCGAACTCGCAACCTTTGGTTTTGGAGACCAACGCTCTGCCAATTGAGCTACACCCCTAAAACAGTCGCCCGGTTAAGGGCGACTGTATCATTTTCCATATTCATCCAAGACCGAAACTACTCGATGATCTTGCTGACAACACCCGAACCAACCGTCTTGCCACCTTCGCGGATAGCGAAACGAACACCTTCGTCCATAGCGATCGGCTTCTGCAATTCAACCTTCAACTTGACGTTGTCACCTGGCATGCACATTTCAGCGCCTACCAAGCTTGCCGAACCAGTGACGTCGGTGGTGCGGAAGTAGAACTGAGGACGATATCCACTGAAGAATGGGGTGTGACGCCCACCTTCCTCTTTGCTCAAGCAGTAAACTTCGCACTCGAAGACCTTGTGAGGAGTGATGCTGTTTGGCTTCGCCAAAACCTGGCCACGCTCGATATCTTCGCGCTTCAAACCGCGAAGCAACAAACCAACGTTGTCACCTGCACGACCCGAATCCAACTGCTTGCGGAACATTTCCACACCGGTGCAGGTCGTCTTGCTAGACTTATCCCA
>JBEGUT010000039.1:0-13693 GCA_041178745.1 Planctomycetota bacterium
CTCTAACAATCTTTGACAACTGTTTCCTAAGGGTTTCAACGTCCACAGCGAAGAGCATACGCAGGATTTGCGGGCGAAACCAGACGTTTTCGCGATTCCAGGAAATTCCTGAGCTATTGGTCGATACGACTCTGCTCCAGATGGCTATAATTCACTTTTGAAGCAAGGCGGGTGAACAGTTCCGTTTTTACAGCTGTTTTTTATCCGTTTGCGTGCTTTCTGACCGTCTACTTTTCATCGTTTCCAGGGGCCTCGATTCGATCGGTTCGAGCCTATGCCAATTCCATCTGCCTCCAGTTCTTCCGCCCGAGCCTTGAACGATACGGAGCTTTCGCTCGATGGTCGTAACGATCAACGAGGAGATAAAGCAACTTTATCGGATTGGCTGCATCTGGAACTGAGCAAAACCATTCGTCAAATCCAATGGGTCGAGGCTACTTCAAATCTCGCATGGTTTTGGTGCACACTGATTGCCGTATTGGCCACGGCCGTGCTTATGGATCACTGGATTTGGAGTTTATCAACTTGGGCACGATATCTTTTTTGGGCCATCTGGGTCGGGCTAAGTCTCTACTGGATCGGCCGTCGTGTCCTCCCACTGTTCATTTATAAAATCCATCCTCTCTACGCAGCCAAAGCTGTCGAACAAGCTTTGCCAGAGCTAAAGAATCGGCTTATTAGTTGGTGGGAATTAAAGAACCAATCCAATTCTGCTCCGAGAGGTGTCGTCGCCGCGGTTGGCCGACAAGCGGTAGCTCAGTTGCGAACACATGACACCTCAGCTCTGATCGATAGTCGACCGATGCTTACCTCCATCGCAATAGCTATCGCTCTATCGGTGCTCCTGGGACTCTATTCTATTTCGGCACCTCGCAGCGCTTGGACAACTGCCGAACGCGTTCTGTTTCCTTGGCGAGATATTCGCCCGCCAGCCCGAGTTCAGATCGAAAGCGTCTTACCAGGATCCGCCTCGGTTCCCCAATCGCTACCCTGCCCGCTGGAAATCAAAGTCCGCGGATTGCGGAAGGACGAGAAAATCTTCGCTCGCTTCACTTCAGCTGATAAACAAATCATCGATCGCCGCGTTGAACTGCTCCCCTCCACAGATAGCCTCACCTATCATGGCCTACTAACAACGGATGGGAAAGGTTTGCAGCAAGATGTCGAGTATTGGATCGAAGCAGGTGATGCGCTATCGGGTCCACATAACCTTCACACTGTTCCTCTTCCTCAGTTGACTCTCGATCGAGTGAAACTCGAGTTTCCCAAGTACACCAAGCTTCCACCACTGGAACAGATCGCTGATGGCAATATCGAAGCGGTGGAAGGAACCAAGGTTACCTTGAAAGCGACTTCGCGCGGCAACGCCAATAAGGCGATTGTTGAATTCCAAAATGGATCTGCTGAAAACAGCTCTCGAAAAGTCATTCGCTCCTTGTCGTTGCAACTGAGCGAACAAACCGGCTCGACCGAATGGGACCTGCGACTCAATGGCTCCAAGGAAAATCCAACCCTCGAAACCTATTGCCTCAAAGCCTTCGATGCGTCCGGTAACACTTCGCCAGACCCCATCTCCTACAACCTCAGAGTCCAAGCTGACTTCGCTCCTGAAATCCAGTTGCTTGCGACTGGCGGGCAATCTTCGTTGAAAAGTTCTCCTCGCGGTTCGGTCGCTTTGTCGATCAACGCGTTGGACCCCGATTTCGGACTCGCCGAAGTCAGCCTGGAGGTTAGCAAAGGCTCCTTGCCGATCGAAGACCTAAAACTCCTGGAAGATAAAGAAGGTGTACGCAATCCCTGGTCGCAGCGATTTCAATTGAAACTCTCACGTTGGCGACTTCAACCAGGTGACAAGGTCCTTCTAACGGCTGTTGCCAAAGATAACCGCTGTGCCATTGGAACCGAAAAACCAGAACCAAATGTTTCTCGCTCTTCCACGATCGAAATCGAAATCATCGATACTCCTGATAACCTCGATCCCGACAAATCAAATCCGGCGGATGACAACGATAATCCGATTACCGAAGATCCGCAGCAGGGCGATTCCAAAGAAGATGGTAACAAAGATAAGGATCGTTCTGGGTCTAAATCGGAATCGCGAAACGATCAAGACAATCAGGACTCATCGAAGGAATCGATGAATGATTCGGACAATAACAACTCCGGTTCAAACTCCTCAAATCCCCAGGACAATGACTCCAAGTCATCGGATAAAAACGACTCCGAGGGTGATGGGAATAGCGGCTCTAGCAACAACTCGGGTTCGAAGTCCTCCGAGAACAAATCCAACCCCGCAGAAAACAATTCGTCGAGTAGCAACAAAGAGGTCACAAGCGACGACGAGTCCATGGCTGATAACAAATCTACTCCGAATGACTCCTCAACGGGAGATTCAAAGAATCAGAAGCCACAAAACCAAAAGTCACAGCCGGGCAAGAATAACTCTGGAAAGAACAACGAAGATAACAACGCTGAAAACTCCAACAACGACTCGATGGATAATTCAGCCGATCCCGCAACCGATCGTTCCGGCAATCGTCGCGAGAATCCATCGCAAAACAAAGCTAACAACAATCCTGCTTCGCAACCTCCCTCAGATCAGTCACCCTCAACACCTCCTGAACACGATGGCGATGTCATCGAACGCATTCAGAAAATGATGCGCGATCGAGAACCACAAAACGGCAATAATCAACCGAATAAGCCTCAGCAAAATCAAGACAACTCTTCCAACACCCCGGAAGCATCCAAGCAACCTAACGCGCAGCCAAATCAGAACGGCAAGCGAGATGCGTCCAAGGATGCGAATCCTTCCGAGAATAATAACCCATCTCAAAAACAGGATTCTGAGAATTCAACCTCGTCAGACAACAAGACGGAGAAATCACCTCAGGATGATAAACAGGCAATGAATCCCGGCGATTCACCAAAGTCCGACGATCCATCAGCCAACAAGAATGATCCATCCAAGAATGATCCATCTAAAAAAGATCAATCCCAGAGCAATGATCCGAAAGAAAACGGCGAATCAAGCAAGAACTCGCCAGCCAATGAGTCTAATTCCAAATCGAATCAAAAGCCCAACCCATCTCAATCCAAGGACACGTCCGCTGGAAACAAGTCGCCAGAAGATAAATCCGACAACATGAATCAGTCATCGAATGAGTCGCCGGGCGAGAAGTCAGATAACTCGTCAGCGAATCCTGATAAGGAAAACGGAAACTCAACAAACGACTCGGATAACAAATCTGGTGAAGGAAACAAACCAGATGGAAAGAACTCCCCAAACAACAAGCAGGGAGACAACAAGCAGGGCAATAGTAAGTCAGCAGATAGCAAGTCCGAAAAAGGCGAATCCAACGGCGACGGTGCTGGCGATCAACAAAATGGCAATGGCAAGGGAGATGATAAACAAGCAGGAAGCGAAAAATCTGGTGATAAAGCCAGCGGCAATAAAGGAAATTCACAAGACAAATCGGGCGATGCCAACAAAGATCAAACTTCAACAGATTCGTCACAAGGTGATGACAAATCAGGAAGCGAGTCAGAAAGCGGTTCCGAAAAACAGAATGGCAAACCCTCTGGCAAACAAGGTTCGCAGTCCGCTGGTAAGGAAGGGAATTCTGAGGAAGGATCTGAGATGCAAAACGATTCATCGAAAGGCGAATCCGGTAATCCTTCCTCGTCGAAATCGGGAGAAGCAACTCAAGGCGAATCAGGAAAACCGGGCGACGATAGCGCAGGGTCCTCTGCTGGCAAGCAAGGTGGTCCACCGCTTGGAAATGGAAAAGGCTCCTCTGCAGGCGATAATTCCCAGGGAGAGAATCCCAATGAAGTCGCTGAAAAGGCAAACCTGGAATATGCAAAGAATGCAACCAACATGGCTTTGGAATATTTACAGCGTCAAAAAGATCAACCTGATCCTGAACTGCTAAAGGAATTGAACTGGACTAAAGAAGACCTCAATCGATTTCTTGAACGCTGGCAGAAAAAACGCGATGCCCTCGAAGGTGACCAGCAACAGCGACTAGACGCTGAACAAGATCTGCGCAGCTTGGGACTTCGACCTCCCAAGTCGAAAGCGGAAGCGGTCAGAGGCAATCAAGACCAATTGAGGAACCTGCAAGACTCGGGCCCTCGCGTTGCCCCTCCCAAAGCTCTTAAGAGCCAATTCGACTCTCTGAAAAAATTGCTTCAGCAGCGAGAGTCGTCAGGTAAGAAGTAGCCGAAACAGAGGATGGCTTTGAAATTTAGTCGACGGTTTTCGCAATGATCCTTGATGAGTCGCAACTGGACTCACGACCATCGATAGTGAAATCTCACGATGACGATAGAGATCTTCCGACCAGTCACAGCGTATATCTTTAACTTTGTTTGACATAGCGACTTGAGCAAATGACTCTACGTCAATTCAGATCATCATTCCTCGTTGAATATATTAGCGACTGATTTCGCTACCGCTTAGAGTAACCTCTTTTTGTTGACAAAATCGACATCGATCACGTTATCTTTTTGCGGTGTCGATACAGTGGGTGCGATGCCCTGCTTCACTCGGCTTTCGGGCGTGTGAGTGTTAGCGAATTCAAGCTTCTGTGTCGGCAAGCGTTTCCCCTCGGGAGTGATTTCTATCCATTCGACATGCCGCATGAAGGGACGATCCTCTCCCCTTTTTGCAATGTCTATTACTTGAACCTCGATACCGGAACCTTTGCTGAGTTTATCTGCCCACATATCCTCGAGTTGATAGAATGTTCCATTGGAGTTAGCTTTCCAGTTTTGTTGGGACAAATTCTCGACACCGCCCGATGCTCCAAAGCGATCACCGACGAGGTGGCCGGCATGGTCTCCCGTACCCGCTGATACGCTTCTTTGGGCCGAGGTGCTTCGATGTCTCATAACCGATCCCGGCACTCCTAAACGACCACTGACACTCTTGTAAATTCGATCGGCGCTCTCGTAGGTTCGATACTGATATTGCTTGCTGATATCAGGAAGGATTTTGGCTACAGCCTCTGCACCATGTCGCCTGAGAAACGAGTTGACGACTTGCTTCATTTTATCGATCGACTCATTGGCACCCGAAGGAATCAACTCAAGAACTTCCTTCATTTTTCGCAGACCAGGCAATAACGCCTCAGCGGCCTTGGCTGATCGATTCGCAAGATCAACCGCACGTTCCAAAGACTTCAGATAACGAGGTAATTTACCTGCTTTTGCAAGGTCTCCGACGTAAGGCACCATACTCAAACCAGACAGGGCTGCATTCAACCACTGCCCGCGCGACAAAGCCAATAGACCGCTCGCGCCGTCCGACACCGGCGTCGGATCAATAACACCAGCCAAATCAAAAGCCATCTGTATTAAATCTAAGCCGAGCTCTAGCAATTCTTTCTCATAAAGATCGGGCATGTCAGGATGCGAAACTCCGTAGCCCGAAGGACCTGGAGTGGGTGAATTTTGGCGAATAGATGTACCCTCATCCATGGGTTTCGATACACCTGTCGTATTGAGTTTGCCCGTTGGTCCAGGTATTCGAGTCGCCATATCGCAACCTTTCAAAACAAGCGTGTCAATTGAGTCACTACAATGCCTTCGTATAACCGCGTTTCAGGATAACACAGGAACGTTCAGCGATGTTCCTCATAAACGCTAACTTCTCAAGCCTCCGATTGATTCTGCGTATCCTACGCTTTTCCCCGTCGATTCACTTCAAAAACTATCTTGGCAAGCATCACAATAATCCGTTCCAAACAACACGATAATCCAACACAGACTATTGATTTTCTTCTCTCCTACCAAACTACCAGTCGCAACGACAAAGCAAGTATTTGACTCCTACCCTGACTTTTCCGACTGCGAAATCGAAATCTTTCTCCTCACGCATCGATTTGCAGGTCTGGATGTTTCGTCAATCTGTCAAGTTTTTTCTCCTAATATTTTTCTATGGAGATGCAAGCATTTGTTAATCGAAACGGCTCTCGACTTGGGATTGACTTTCATTGTGGAGAGCTTTACAAACCTGTCTGGTTTACGTGCTGGCCAACAGGGGCCGGTTCAATTTGTGCTTAAAGTCAGACACGACTCGTATCGCCAATGAATCGATTATCCGGCCTGAATGGCTTTGAATCAAAAAAATCGTTTTCGTCTTCGGGTAGCTTCGCGAACCAAGGACTTGTAAGAGGTGTAGAAGCATTTACAGCTTCGGAAAATGACTCGGCTCGGGCACGGGTTCCCAGCCCATTGTTGTATTCGCCTCTGCATTACGAAGCTCGCTATGGTTACCCACTGATCGTATGGTTGCACGGCAGCGGAAGCTCTGAGCGGGAACTGGAAGAGGTAATGCCTTGGGTCAGTATTCGCAATTATGTCGCTGCCGCGCCTCGAGGCACTAAAGCGGCTGATCCTTGCGGGCATCGCTATAACTGGTCTCAGTCTCCGGCATCAATCGCTCTCGCAGAAGAACTCGTTTTCGATGCGATCGAACAAGCGAGCACACAATTCAACATCTCTTCGGATAAAATTTTTCTAGCTGGCCGCGGCGATGGCGGTACCATGGCATGGCGAATCGCACTGCGAAATCCACGACAGTTCGCTGGAGTGGTATCCCTGGGTGGTGTATTTCCTAAATCACATCGTCCGATGGCAGCATTGAAACAAGCTCGACAGCTTCGCTCACTGTGGTTGGTCGGAGCGAATTCGAAACATTGCGGTAACAAAGTAGTAACGGAGAGCTTGTCCCTTTTCCATACTGCAGCCTTGAAAGTCGCCATCCGCAGCTACAACTGCGGCGACGACCTCTACATGGATATGTTTAGCGACATGAATCGTTGGTTGATGGAGATCGTAACCAACCAACCTCAGCAAGATCCTTCCCAGGAATGTATTTGGGGTGGATTGACCGGTCGCAATTAACAGCCCCGAGTTCGTTTCCAAGATAACTCAAGAAACGTAACTTTCTTACCGTTAGAAGCCACCGAATTTGCTTCTCGAAGGAAAGCCATTTAGGCATACTTTTCTCGTGATTTGCTACGAAAGCGCGTAAATAAAATCCTTACGCGTAACTCTGTACATCACCGCCTACTTTCTCCAGCCCGCCAAAGATCGAAGCTTTTCAACACCAGCATCAGCATTCATCTAACCTTACAATCGTTAAAATCCGAATTTCCTGCCACATTGTCTCCGGAGCCCCTGGAGACTTTGGAGGTTACATCCCTCTGGATCGGGTTCAGATCTTAAACTTCCGACAAAGCGAAAAACAACTTTCGCGCCTTTGTTTGTCGGAATTATGGAAACCCTCTCCATGGAAGCAGTTACTGCTTTCCAACATCAACCAGCACACCAGCGTACTTTGCAAAGCGAGGGGCGTCGCGGTGGTATTTTGCTTCCTTTGATCTTGGGTGCCGTTGCAATCCTAATTGCGACTGCAGGTGGTTTATTTTATTACGCTCAAAACAATAAGCCATTAACACCCGAGCAGAAGATATCGATCAGTACCGATTTATTGCTCAAGGAAAAACGCTGGGACGTCCCTTTAGCCGTCGCGGAAGAACTTGCTTCGCAAAAGAAGACGCTCCCAGAAGAAATGCAAGATACTGTCGATTATCTTCAAGCCGCTTCCAGAATTCTTCAAATCCGCGAAGATCGCGAACTTCCCGACGCTAAAAATCTGCTGCTCAAGTCCTCTAGGAAAATGGCCGCAGTCGAAAAAGTCGGTTTTCCATTAGGACATAACGAACTGGGTGCATATTTGCTTGCTTGGTCGTACTTTCACACCCGACAGTGGACCCCAGCAATTGCAGCGATTCAACACGCCATCGAATTGTGTCCGGAACGCAGAGCCGAATTAATGGAAATGCTGATCCAAGTACACCTCAACCAATCCGTTCCTGAGTTTGAAAAAGCGCATGAACTCATTAAAACTTGGTTGAAGATCCCATCGCTCTCCAAAGAGAGCATCCGCCATATTAACTTGCTCGATGCGGAGATCTATTTTCGAGACGAAAAGATCCCTGTGGCACAAAGAATGGCCAACGAGATTCCTGAGGACTCTGTTCATTATCCTGAGGCACAGATCTTGCGCGGCAGGATTTTGATGGCCAAGGGAATCAAGAAACTTCGCACAGAAGGTGTTGAAACCGGCAGCAATGATCAACTCGATGAAGCTTTAAGACTGTTCAGAAATTTGTTTTTGCAAGGCGCGCACGACGAAAACATAAAACGACAAGCCAGCTATTTTGCTGGCTGTATTTTACGTATCAACGGATCCAATAAGGAAGCGCAAGGTACCCTTTCTGCAATTCGGCAAGGTAGTCCGAAAACACCGGAAGCGATTGCGGCAGGAATCGAAGAAGCTGAGCTATTGCTTTCTTCCGGCGAACCAGAGAAAGCGATCGCAATCTTAGAAGATGTTGCACGTGATTGCACCGTAGCTGGGGAATTCGAACAGCAATATGTGACAAGACACGACTATCAAATGCGACTATTCTCTATCGCTGAAAAACTTAAAGAAGCTAAAGACTTTAAGAACCTTGTTCGCATGGGCCGGTCACTGAATGAACTGATCTCTCCCTCGGAAGCTGTGAAAGTCGAAGCTGAAGGGTATAAGGCTTGGGCAATGGATCTGGAAGAACGCTTGAAGCAACCTAGTGGTGTGCTGGATCCTCTCGAAAAAATGCCTCAAGAGATATGGAAACTAGCAGGTAAGACATATGCCGAATTAGCCAATTTGGAATTGATCGCTCCCAACTATGCGGAACTCGCTTGGGAAGCAGCAATCAGTTATCGTTACGCCGAAGATCTCCCAAAATCGAACGATTGGCTACAAAAGTTTCTGAAATCGGCTCGTCGAGAACTTCAACCAACAGGTCTCTACCAACTCGCCTCAAACTACTTCGATCTGGGTGAACTCGACAAAGCGGTCTTCCCCATGGAAACGATGTTGCGAGACTATGTCGGACACCCGATGGCCTACTCAGGCCGATTGCTGGGGGCTCGGATCTTCAGCGAACGAGGCGATCTCAGTCGATCCGCCGAACTGCTCACACAGAATCTGTATGACGGGGACCTTAGTCCGGAAAGCGATGTTTGGCGAGAAAGTCTGCTGGAATTGGGTGGGCTCCTGTATCGCGAAGCCGATCTAGCAAGGTTACAGGCCACCTCTGATCCGCAACCATGGAAAGATGTCAACGATCCACGAGCCAAGCTGTTGCGGGAAAGCTTCGAAAGTATGATGGACTCCGCAGATCGCCTTCGAGAATCGGTCGTTCGATATCGAGATGACTCACGCAGTCTGCAGAGCCAATATCTTGCTGGGCGTGCCTTCATGGAAGCTGCTAAATGGCCACAAACGATGACCACTTCGGGCTGGATCACGCTTGAATCGCAACGGAGACAATTAGCCCAACAAAGTCGCGATCTGCTTCAGAACGGGCTCGCCGAATTCCGAGATCTTAAACTGCGACTAAACGAGCGACAGGAACGTGAAAGCCTCACACCTCTGCAAATGGGCTTGCTCCGCAGCGCTTATTTCGGTGAAGCCGACTGTCTGTTTCAACTAGAAAAATACGAAGACGCCATTAACGCATACCGCAGTACGGCAGGTCGCTTTCTCAATCGTCCGGAAGCCCTTGAAGCACTGGTCCAAATATCGATTTGCCAGCAAAAACTCTTAAAACCCGAAGAAGCCCGGCGAACCCTTCTGCAGGCAGAGCAAGTTCTATCGCGTATCCCACCGGAACTCGACAAAGACTTCCCGAAACGAACCCGCTACGACAGACAGCAATGGAAAGACGCCCTTGCCTGGATGAAAACCTGGTAATCTCAATTGCTATCAAATTTGGCTCTTCATTTTTCTAAAAACAGTTAAAGATTTCGGAAATTTCTTCAAGTTTTTGCCGTCGCCACGATCGTCAGATTTCGCTAGAAGACGACGGTCATCTTTCGCAGCGCGATAAATGGGTCGCCACCAAGCTCGTGGACATTGCGTGGCGGCTAGAAGGACAAAGCATCCGTGATTGCTGATGTGCTGAAAAGGTTTTCGAGTATATCTGTACGCCGTCATCGTCTCTGGGAATCGAGCCAATGCGAAGCAACGATTGCGAAGAATCCGAACGACTGCTTCACTGCATCGAAACCAAATTGGATTTGGTGCAACAGCTCTTCGAATTAACCTGTCAACAAATGGAATGTATAGAAGGTACCGATGTTGCTGAATTACTAGCGATACTTAATCACAAGCAATGTATTTTTGACCAACTAGAGGAGCTACGCCAGCAACTTGAACCGCTGCTATCGGTGGATCCGGATCAGCGATGTTGGTCAAGCGAAGCAAGGCGAGGCGAATGTCGTCAGTTGGTAGACAAGTGTGGGGAGCGAATGCAGAAGATCCTCATGATGGAAGAAGAAAGTATTGGTCGGTTGAGCGAACGGCGGCAGTTGGTCGCAGAGCAATTAGGAAGTATGGCGATTAGCAGTTCGATTGATGCGGCCTATAGCAGTCAGCGTGCAGTGATGCCGGCAAGCACGTTAGATCTCAGCAGTGAGTAAGTTGTCAATCGTATTGCAGGCAATCGCAGGACATGTCGCTTCAGTAGTCGTGAGTCGTACCGAGGATTTTGAAAGAAGGAGAGCTTCAAAGTGTGGTCATCTTTGCTAGGGCAATCCTCGATCAATGCCCTAACCCAAACCCTGCAATTTACTGAAAAGCGACATGAGCTCATTTCGAGCAATGTCGCCAATATGGACACGCCCAATTACAAGACGCGTGATTTGGATGTGGATCGCTTCCAGAACTCACTTCGTCAAGCGATCGAGGAGCCCGCGAAAACAAGAACTCGCTCACCGGGTGAACGTTCTCCGGGAGAGATTACAGCACTGGATGAAGTCAGCGATCAGTGGCAAAAAACGCGTGATGTTTCCAAGCAGGTTTTATTCCATGATGGACACGATATCAGTTTGGAAGAACAGGTCACCGAAGCGGCAAAGAACCAGACGATGCACTTTACCGCCGTGGCCCTGCTTAAAGCTCAATTTCGCACCATGCAGATGGCAATTACGGAAAACGTGAACGTTTAAGAGTAAACGGATGAAGGAGCGCAATCGATGATTAGTGCCTTGGATGTTAGCACCAGTGCTTTGGTGGCTCAGCGTACACGACTCAATACTATCTCCAGCAACATTGCCAATATGTCAACGCTTCGCAATGAAAAGGGAGAGAACAAGCCCTACCAACCTAAACATGTCATTTTCCAGGCCGATGAAAATATGATCGGCGATAATGGAACTGCTGGAGTCAAAGTCGAAAAAATAGAAACCGAGGAAAGCGAGCCCCTTTATCGCTACCAACCCGATCATCCTTTGGCGATCCAGGATGGGAAGTGGAAAGGGTATGTTGCTTATCCCAACATCAATCTCACGGAACAAATGGTCGATGCCTTAGAAGCGACAAGAGCTTATGAGGCTAACGTCGGTGTAATGGAAATCACCAAAGGAATTTCGCGACAAACATTGAGTTTGATCGCCTAGGCCTAACGCGGTCTTTTAGAAGGTCTAAGCAATGAGTATGTCCATATCGCCAGGTATGATGCCTTGGAAGCTCCAAGCGGATCCTTCCGCTGCTGGCATGAAGATTGGTTCGACCAACGCTGGTGGTGACAAAGTCAACTTCGGACAATTTCTGATGCAGGGCTTATCGGAAGTTAACACGATGCAGCACGATGCCGACGATGCGATCAATCAACTGCTCACCGGCGCCGATGTGAACTCCGCCGAGGTCTTGACCACGGTCCAGAAATCCGAAATGGCTTTTCGTTTGATTACACAGGTACGCAATAAACTGCTATCTGCCTATGAGGAACTCAATGCCATGAGATTCTAAAGGAATTCTCACACAGTCGCTTCATCGTTATGCAGAAAAAGCTTTGATTCGTGTTTGTTAAAGAGGTATTTGTTGTATGAAATTCCTTCTCGATTTTGCTAACCAGATGCGCGACATGTTCATGTCGCTGACACCTGTTGCTCGAGTCGTGACGGGATTGCTTTCCATTGCAGTTTTGGTAAGTTTCGGCTTTCTCTTTCAAGGTAGCCGCTCAGTGGCCACCGAGTATCTCTTTAGTGGCAAAGCATTCAGCGATACCGAGATCACAAGATTTGAAGTCGCATTCAGCACTGCGGCGCTCCGCGACTACGAAGTCGTGGGAAGCCGAATTAAAGTACCGGCTGGTACTCGCGATCTCTACATCAAAGCGCTCAGCGATGCCGATGCATTGCCTGTGTTACCAGGAGCAGGAGGTGATAGCCTCAAGAGTGTCGGGATCTTAGACTCCAATCGAATGCTGGAAATCAAAGTCAAAGAAAGTAAAGAAAAAGAGATCGCAGGTTGGGTAAGCAAGCTACCGGGAATCAATTGGGCAACCGTGGATTATAGCGAACAGCGTCAAGGCTTTGGGCGACAGATGGTGCAGACTGCAAGTGTCGTCGTAGAGCCGATCGCCGCCTATCCGTTATCGGAAGAGCGACTGCGCGAGATTGCTAAAATGGTCGCTGCAAGTTTCGCAGGTCTGAAGCCTGAGAATGTAAGAGTGATGGATGTTTCGAGCGGTCGTAGCACTGCCCCTACCGATGGTGTCGTTGGTGGTGAAGATGATCCTTACCTTAGACAGCAACGCATTGCCGAAGAATCTTATCGCCGTCGCATCCGCGAATTGCTTACTCCTTACGGTGACGTTCGCTTGGAAGTCGGCGTCATCCTCGACGATACTGTGGTAAGCGAATCACAGCAACTCAAATACGACACACAGCCCACCACAATCGAAATGACTTCAAGCCGCAAGGATTTGGAATCGACAAAAGCAAATCCGGGAGGTCAACCGGGAACAGAACCTAACGCTTTGGGGAACCGTTCGGCGACATTAGCGACGGCGGATCAGTCTAGCAAAACGAAAGAAACATCGGAGAACGAGCGACGTGTTGTGGGGCAGGAAGTGACGCGAACCGCCAAAGCTGGTTTGATTCCGAAACGTGTTTCGGCTTCCGTAGGATTACCTGAAAGCTACATTCGCAAGGCCATCACTGCTCGCTGGGTTCAGTCCAACCCAGAAAAACCGATCTCAGAGATGCCTAATCCAACTCAAGCTGAAATCGATACCGCCTTTAAGGATATTCAACGCAATATCCAGACTGCGATCGCTGCTATTTTGCCGCCGGTTGCCGCTGGTGACGACCGTTTCGAATTGGTGTCCGTTTACCCTTACACCGAAGTCGCCCCCGAAACTCCGCCTCTACCCACCTTCACTAGTCAAATGTTCGATTGGCTTAAGGATTCATGGCAAACACTTGCATTGCTAATGGTAGTCACCATCGCCATGGGTATGGTTCTGTCAATGTCTCGCAATAAGAACGACGCTGCTGATGATCCGTTTAAAGATGGCTTTGGTATCGCGCTGGTCGACAAAATCAAAGATAATCTCGATATCACTGTAGACCCCGAAACAGGCGAAATTCGTTCTGGAGATCCCTCCGATCCATCCGCTCCCGGAGGCAGAAGCCGCAAAGTGGAAGTTACCGGTCAGGAGTTGAAAGAAACCCTGAGTTCCATGATTCACGAAAACCCAGATGCCGCCGTCAATCTCATCCGAACATGGATCGGCGAAGCAGCGTAACTTACGCTCTTGCTCTTGATACGGCAGGTGTTAGC
>JBEGUT010000040.1:0-13658 GCA_041178745.1 Planctomycetota bacterium
GGCAATATTAAACAGCAAACACTTCGCAGCGATTCCACGACTCTTGCCTCATTACTTGCTGCCCATCCACCTCAAAGTGGAATCATCGAAGTTCTTGGCTACATCCAAATCGCACATGATGACCATCATTCGATCGATCCACAAACCACTGAAACGATTGTTCTACAAACACGCAGTTGCAACGATCGGGAATCGATTGTCACGGTTCCCAAAATCACCTTTCGGTCCCGCACTGCAACCAACGTAGGAGTTCGCAAACCAAAATGATTCACGACTCTTTACGCAATACAGAAAACCATGATTCACCTTCTACCCCAATCCCCACAGTTCCTTGGAGCACTGCTGCTATACGATTGCTGCAGGGGGTAGTTTATTCCGACGACAATGCGGTCACATGGGATTCGCTTTTACGTTACACAACCCCGCTCACCGATTACTTTGCCAAGATTGGATTGCAATTGGTTGTTGACGAATCGGACGGACTAGCTTATTTGCGACAACTTGACGATGACGAATTAATGTTTAACGGCGAACCTATTCCCAAACTTTATCGCCGCTCCCCAATCGGATATGAAACATCGTTGCTGTGCGTCCTACTACGCGATCTATATCGTCGCTTCGAGGAAGACGAACTAGAAAATGAGAAATGCGTCATTACCCAAGATGAATTGCTTGAACTTTGGAAACCATTCTTCGCCAAAACCTCGGATGATGTTCGACTCCATCGCTCCCTGCTTTCATCGCTTCGCAAACTCGAGGAAATGCGATTCGTTCGGCCTCATCCATCAGACACCGTAAGCTGGGAAATACGTCGAATCATCAAAGCTCGGCTGCCCATCTCGGAACTAGAATCACTTCGGTCGCGCATCGTCGCTGCCGCTACGCAAGGATCTACTTATGTCGACCATACAACGCCCGCACCTTAGCGATTATCAACAGGGCCTAAAGCCGCCGTTGCCAGGCTATCGACTCAGCAAGTTCGAGGTGTACAACTGGGGCACCTTCGATGGATCGGTCTATAGTGTCGCACCCAATGGTGAAACGGTTCTTCTGGTAGGCGAAAACGGTTCAGGTAAATCAACTCTGGTTGATGCACTGCTCACTTTGCTGGTGCAGCCGAAGACCCGCAACTACAACGTTGCCGCTGGCGCCACGAAGAATGAACGCGATGAACGAACTTATATTCGCGGAGCGTACGACCGAACCGTAGGTGAAGGTGGCAAACCACAAGTCAAATACCTTCGCTCAGGCCCAGGACAATACTCTATTTTGCTGGCGACTTTTCGTAATGCGTCGAACAACAAAACGTTCACGATTTGTCAGGTGCTATACCTAGATTCGGAAAACAAAGTTAACAAGGTGTACGCCTTCAGCGATTCCGAACGATCGATCCTGGACGACCTTAGCCATCTCGCCTGCGGGAAAGCACTCCTTAAACAACTTGCGGAGCGTGGCTTCAAAGCAACGGAAGTTTACAAGGAATATTTTCTATGGATACAGCGAGCGACCGGCTTCCGATCTAAAGCCATGGATATCTTTAACCAAACGGTAGCGGTCAAAGATGTTCAAAGGCTCGATATTTTTATTCGCCAACATATGCTTGAACGCAAGCCTTGGGAGGAACGAATTGGCTCGCTTCTGAAACACTTCGGCGAATTGGCTGAGGCACATCAACTGCTTTTGCGAGTTCGATTGCAACAGGAACTGCTCAAACCGATTTGCGACGAGGGAACAAAATATCGCCAGCAGGAATCGCAGGTTGAGGAACTGCGGCGATTACTGGCAGCAATTCCTATCTATTTCGCCAGAAATACCCTTAGCTTGCTGGACCCTTGCTGCCTGGATTGGCAGAGAGAGATCGAACACTTGTCACGTGAGATCGCCAGACTCGCTAAACAGAAAGAGTCGCTCGACCAAGCCATTGCTCGCATGGAGATCGAAGCCGAAAGTGCAGGGGGAGATCGCCTCCGCAGCCTTCCGAACTTGATCGCTCAGCAGCAGCAACTTGTGAGCGGCCGAAAAGAAGCACGATTATTTTTCGAGTCGCAGCTTCATAGTGCCGGTATCAATACAAAGGTCACAACGCCCGAGCAATTTCGCGACCTTGCGGTGGCACTTTCAGCGAGAAAACAGCAACTTGAGACCACCCGCGATGAGTCTCGACAGGAAAGCAGTAAAGTTCAATACGAACTCGTTTCACTTGCGCGTCGTATTCGCGAAGATAAAGAAGAGCTTGCAGCCGCGGAGCGACAGAAGGGGAACCTACCTGAATCACTGGTTTCTGTAAGAGAGAACCTTTGTTGTGTCCTTCAAATTGCGCCGTCGGATTTGCCTTTTGCGGCGGAATTAATATCCGTGAACCCTGCCGATAAGGATTGGGAATCGTCGATCGAGCAGGTTCTGTTTGGATTTGCGCGAAGCCTGTTGGTACCTCACCACTTGTACGACAAAGTATCACGCTATCTCGATCAAACAAAGCTTGTGGATCATCGAGGTCAGGGCCAGCGGCTGGTTTATTTGCGTGTGCCAGCTAGCCGCGAATCGTCATCCAAGACAGGGCAAAGTTCCTCTAGAGGCAATTCTCTCGATAAACAGAAACTCATTTCAAAATTAAACTTTTTACCTAAGCATCCTTTAGCAGCTTGGCTTCGTGACGAAATCGAACGGTTATATAACTACACCGCCTGCGATACGATCGAGGAATTTCAGGGTATCGATGGACCGTCGATGACCCGAAATCGGCACACGAAGACAAATTCTTCGCGACATGAGAAGAATGATCGACAATCTAACTCAGATCGTCGAAATTTTGTTTTAGGCTGGGACAATTCGCTGAGAAGGGAATCTTTGTTCCAGTCGCTCAGCAAACTTGAGTCGGAACAGCAGGCACTGACCACGCGATTGAAGGAACTCAATGTTATCATTGATTCCGCGACAAGAGCTCTGACCGCAATTGAACAGGCCGAGAAGGTTTGTGATTTTGAAACGATCGATCATGCTCATCACGATTATCAACTACATCAATTAATGGATGAGAAGAAATCCCTAGAGGAGGCTGACGATACGGTCGCCGAAATTCGAAAACGACTAGAGCAATTGCGACAGGAGTCGAGCGGGTATCAAGCGGATCGGGATCAGGCTATTTCGCGAAAGGCTCGTATGGAAACAGAGCTTGCTCAAAGTGAGGCTCTGCTTGACCGGGCTAGGCAGGTGATTCGTCACTGCGAAGCGGAGAGCGAGGATCGGGATATCGACGCAACGCTTGCCGAATTAGACAAGTGGATTACTGAGCCGCTGACGTTATTCAATTTAGGTACGCTACCAGATGCTACCGAGCGCCGATTTCGACTTGAGTATCAAGGTAGTCTTGATCGACTAGAGCCTGCAGGGCGCGAGTTAACTTCTGCGATGCTGCGATTCCTTAAAAAGTTTCCCGACGAGCAAACCGATCTAGATGCCGACGTCAGATCATTAAGTAGTTTCGAGGCAATGTACGAGCGGATTTGCCAAGAGGATCTCCCGAAGCATGAAGAGCGATTCAAGCATCGGTTGAATGAAAAGGTTCTTCATGAGATCGGCTTGCTTTACGGAAGCTTGGAGACAGAACGTCAGGAGATCCTGGAGAAGATATCGCAACTGAACCAGGCGTTGAAGCTCTTGGAGTGGAAATCCGGTACGTTTATGCAACTGGAGGCGGTTGATAGCCATGACCGAGAGATACTCGATTTCCGGCGTGAGATTTCAGCCTGCTTGAATCATGCGCTGCACGGTACGGATTCCATTCCGGAAACAAGCTTCACCAGAATCCACCAGTTATTGACGAAGCTTCAAGACGATTCGAACTGCCGTTGGCGCGAGAAGGTGGTTGACGTTCGCAATTGGTTTACATTTGCTGCCAGAGAGATTGTACGGGAAACGGGTGAGGCCAGGAGCTACTACGATGGTGGTTCGGGACAGTCGGGTGGCGAGAAGGGCAAGCTTGCGTTTTTAGTCTTGGTTGCTGCTATTGCGTATCAATATGATCTGGATCCTGATGCGGACACGAGCGATCGTTTTCATTTTGTAGTTGTTGATGAAATGTTTTCGCGAAGCGACGATCATCACGCGGAGTATGCACTGAATCTTTTTGCCAGGTTTGGTTTACAATTACTGATTGTTGCACCGTTGGATGCCAAAGCGCGAGTGACCGAGCCGTACGTTGGAACGTATTTGCATGTGGTAAAGAATAAAGAGACGAGTCGCAGCGAACTATTGGCCATCAGCGCTGAGCAAATCCAATTGCAAGCCGAGCTTAGCTAAAACGAACTCAACGAGGCGAGACTTCTCCGCCTCGTTTCACCCACAACCAAAGGCTCGTTTTACCCGCATCCAGAAGGCGAGGTCATCGTTTCGCGACCACCTCGAGCGACTACTTGAAATCCCTAATGACTTCGGCGGCGGGCCGCAATTTTTTGCTTCCGTCACCTTGAAGCAGGCTGAGAAAACGTTGATCGCTTTTGTTATTTCGATGGTCGTAATACCACACGACGACTCCAGCGTATCTCTCTCGTTTTGCATTTTCAAGAAATCCTCGTATCGCTTTTGTTTGTAAAGCGTCATCGATAAGAGGGATGTCGTTATCTTGATTGCATTCGCCGACAAGTACAGGTCGATCCACTTTCAGCGAGGAGAGGGGAGGCAGGGAGCCTTGGTTGTTGTACTGATGGAAGTCATAGAAATCGAGACCGAGCGAGTGGTAAAAGCCAGCTTTGATATTCTCTGAACCATGCCAACCTGAGCCGCACGAGACCAGACGCTTGGCATCTGCATGCTTCACTGCAGCAACCGAAGACTGGATGAATTCTTGCATGATCTCCACTGAATAACCATCTTCACTTCGGTTACCCTGAGGCCCTTTCATTTCACCCTCTGGTTCGTTCATCACATCGATTGCGAAGATATTTGGGTTTCCTTTGAAGTTCTTAATGAAGGGTATCACGGCGTTTTCAAGATAATGCCGGCGGGCGACTGAATCGGCGATGATGTCGCGGAATCCACCTTCGCGAACAGATTTTCGAAATCCGGCAGAGAGGGCTAGGTAGAGATGTAGGTTTCTTTTTTCGGCGAGCTTTGCGGCGGTATTAAAGTTGGAAATCAGCGAAGGATGGATTCCTTTAACGTAGCCCGAGCTATCGAACTGAAGCCCTTCAAGATCTTCAAAAACCCAAATGCGGCACACATTGAGATTCATCTGCTGCATATCTGCAAAGCATTCATCAAGACCTTGTTCGTTGAAAGCGATACCCCATTGCGGATGTAGGGGGCTTAGACCAAAGTCGTGACCATAAGCACCGTTGTACCAAGCGAGGTTGATGCCATGGACTCTTTGCAGTTTCCCACCTACCGGTAGCAGATGACCCTCGTCTGTTATCTGCTCAGGAAACACCTCGATCGGAAAGATGATGAAAACGAGAGCGATAAAAAGTAAGAGAAAGTTTCGGTGGCTAGGCATATCTTATGCTTTAGAAATTAATGAATCGTGAGATAGCGTTGTAGTAGGAACAGACACAACTCTACGACTTGAGTTTATCTATTTCAAAAATCATCGGATCGGAAGGGACTAGCTGGTAGTCCTGCACGGTTGTAGAGATTGGCTCCTTCGGGGTTCATGCTGAACGCATACCGGACAGCAATGGGTTCAGGGACATCGGGATGCTGGCAGACGACCGTATCGCCATCGATTTGTGCATCGGCCCAAACCCATTTTCGATCTTGGCCTGCAATTGCGAATCGCTTCAGCTTATTGGCAGTAGATTGCTTGACCGGTTGGAGGCCGATTTTTTCGCCCACCATGAGTCCCTTTCCGACATGATCGAAGTGAATACGAATTCGATTTCCCTCGATCGAGACTCGCTTATAGAGCGGACCGGAGTATTCGATCTTTTGTCCGTAGTTCTTAGCTAGAGCCCATAGGGCGAGTCGTTCACCGACATCCGCCTTGTTCTTGGGATGGATATCGTTGGCATCACCGAGATCCGTGGCAACGGCCATGCCAGTCTGATTGATCGATAGCGATTGTCGCTGGGCATCGCGGAAGATAGCCCAGCCGTCACCTCCCACTGGGTCATCATTGGGCTGTTGCCAACTCGCTAGTTGTACGAAGTAGAAGGGAAATTCATCGGAACCGAACCAGCGGCGCCAATCTTCGATGAGAGCCCGTTTCTTTTCGATGTACTGTTTGGCCGAGGTGACATCGCCTGCGTTGTTTTCACCTTGATACCAGATAGCTCCGCGGAATGCGTGGGGGATTAATGGAGCGATCATGCCGTTATGGAGAGTGACACAGCGCGGTCGCGCGACTCGTTCGGCGAAAGGGAATTCGGGGCAGGGGGGAGGCAGCGGAATTGGTCGATCGCTTTGCATTGCCTCACGTGATGCTTTCGTCCAAGCTTCGATGGCTGGCAATGCTTTTTTGAGATCTTCGCGATATTGATCGAGTGACGCACGCATTTGGGTTGCGTAAGGTTCGAGCTGAGGAGTATTGAGTAAGGTTTCCTGAGACATCCACAGTTCGATGTTCGTTCCACCGACACTACTTCGTACTAAGCCAATCGGGATTTTGAGTTCGCTGTGTAATTTTCGAGCGAAATAAAAGCCAACTGCGGTAAAGCCGCCGACAGTCTCTGGCGAACCTACCTGCCAAATCCCTCGCACGGAGTTAGCGGGGTGTGAGGCGAAGTTCATCTCGACACCAAAATGTCGTATCAAAGGAAGTTTGGCGCTAGCGATATCATCGGGAGCATCGCAGAGAACTAGTGGCCATTCCATATTCGACTGTCCGCTGCAAAGCCAGACATCGCCAAAGAGAATATCGTGTCGCTCGATTTTCTCTGCTGAACCTAGGATCTCGACGAGCAGATTTATTCCTTCACTGCTTGCTACTTGCGGTGGCAGTTTTACTTCCCAGCGTCCTTGCAGATCTGCGGTAACTTCGGCGGATTGTTGGCCGAGCGTAACTCGGACTTTCTGATTAGGTGGTGCCCAGCCCCAGATGCTGATAGGTCGATCGCGCTGGAGGATCGCATGATCTGAGAACAGTGGCGAGATTTGAAGCTCGGCGGATGCGTTCGATACGCAGAAAAAGATTAGGAGCTGTGTGAGCAATGACAAGATCAACGAGCGAGAGAAACTCATAGGTGCGATCTACTCCGCAATTTCTGCGTCTGCATCGAGTGAAGGGGGGGACGTGTAGATTCATTGTGACCGAGGCAAAACAAAACGTACACCACGCAAGACTCAAATGTTCAATATTTTTATGTACCGTATCTCTTGACAACCAACTAGTGCATAAATATACATATTGCATGTTCGTTTGTGCACTTCTCTTTTTTTCTGTAGCGAAGGCCTGTGATTACCGTCTTTTGCCAGGGGAAAAGAGCCTATTTGGGGCCTTGGAGATGCTGCTCGACGTAGGGATAAGAAGCTTTCGCGGAAAGCTTTTATGGTTCAGAGTTGGTTATAAAGGAGTGTTGAGATGAGTGATATTCGAGTCGTAGTTCGCGATGCGAGACGTGATTATTGGGGTGATGTGCATGCTGCTTCGGCAGGGCGTTTAGTAGCCAGTCTCGCGGCGGAACCGGAATCGTTCGAAGAATTGAGAACTGCTTTTGGAAGATTCGAGAAAGCGGCGGAAAGAATCTTTCAATTGAATTTTATGGAGGGCCTCGAAGATCGCCGTCATGATGCTGGACTTGTCATCATCGACCTTGCTGCTCGACTGATTGCCTATCAATCCTCGTATGACGACTTGCTTTCCTCATCATCCGTGACATACCACGATGGCTGTGCGGCGACTTCTCGCAAAATCCGTTACCGCCTACCTGACGATTGGTTGGTCACTACGCAGCTGAACGATTGGCGGGAGATGGCCGAAAAAAGACGGGAAGCCCGTTTGGCTAGAATCAAGATGAACCCTCGACAGGTCCTCTATGGTTCCGAACTCTACCAATTCCTTGTCGATCATTGCTTCCATTCGAAGGTTCTCGCTGACAATATTTCGCAGATGGATCGCGCTGCCACCGAAAGCTGGTGCCGTCGTATCCATGCGCAGTGGTTATTGGAACCTAGAACAAGTTTAAACGATACAACTCCACGTTCCCATTTAATTCATCAGAGTGAATTCATCGACGCAGATCTATGGAGTCGCGAAGAGCAGTGGAGTTTGCTGGGAGAATGCCCTGCGGGCTTACCGATGGATAGCTTTGCTTATGAACATGCCCCTTTCGGGACCCACGAGTTTGTAATCTATCATCATCTGGTGGAGCGTTTACTCGAATGCTGCGTTGAAAGAATCGACCAGCTACTCACATCCCAAAAAGTCGCCGATCTTACAGCCGAGCAAGATCGGCTACGGCAACTCGGGGAGCAGTGGCTGCATACGTCAATCGATGATTATCGAGGTATGACGCCGGCCGCAATTATTGAACTGGAACGACGCCGTATCCCCATTGCTATATCGCCCGAAGAAAATATTCTCGACTGCGATTGCCCAATTTGCCATTTAATGGCAGATCTACCTGGTCCCTCATTCTGGCATTTTGATACAAGTAACCTTCCTTCCGAATTCGTCTTTTCTCGATTCGAATCGCTCGAGGAATGGGAAGAGGTTTCCGATTCACTTGATGACCCTGACCCAGCGCCCGGCTACATCGATGCGAGCGTCATTTCAAAACAGGATTTCAATTCCTTTGCCTCGTGTTCCGCTCCAAACATGTCCTTTGTAACGCTCTTTAGCCTCGGCTGCTCACTCAGTGACTTGATTGTGCAACTGAAAACAGAACAAGGCGGTAAAACTTGGATCGATGAGCTGAATCGACACTTTGCCAATCTCAGGGAAGTCATCTTGAACTCTGATGAATACCCAGGACTTATCGAGCCAGTGCTTGAAGTATTTCATGACTCACTCGAATCGGTGCGTGACAATTACCCACGCCTCAATACCGAGTGCGACGAGGTTCGCTTAATGCTCGATTCACTGCTAGAACTGGCTGATTCTTCTCCGACTACAGGAGAAAGTTGAAATTTACGCTAAGGTAGCTCCAGAACCGTTTGGCATGGCCATTGTATACGAGACTGATTCTATTCCCGTTACAGCCCCATCGCTTCCGATGAGTTTTCCTAAGCCTCGGTCGCACATACTCTTGAGCTCAAAGCGACCAAGCTGCTAAATCGTAATTCCACCAACTACTCCTAATCACCTTCTTTGCGGCGTTGGGTTAGCCCCCAGCGCCGTTAACAATCTGTCAACTGAGTCCTAGGTGCAATACCATTTGTGACTCACACAAGTGCTGTAGTCTATCCCATATTGGCTAGGTATTTTTCGCTTCCAATCGTCGGAGGGAGACCTGAATGCTGATTAAATCTCACATCCACTGCGCAAAGATTCTCTACAACGTGAAGCAGGTTCTTTACTCAGGACACCATCGCGCGACGAATCGCAACTTTGCATCAGCCTAAAAAAACCCTGCGTCACTAATGCCTTCCCACCAAATCCTTTATAGGAAGGACTAATTTTGTGACACTATACGAATTGGCGCAGATATCGGTAACTCTGACGCAAGGAATCTTGGCGATCCTCGAGCGAATTCTCATAAGCCCGATCTTCTACCTCGACACAAACTGCGCCTCGATAGCCAACACCTGTTAATGTCGAGAAGAACTTGCCCCAATTGACTTCGCCGAAACCGGGCAATTTTGGTGTATGATACTCCAGCGGATGGGCCAAAATACCCACTTCGTTGAGACGATGAATGTCCAAGACAACATCCTTGGCATGAATGTGAAATAACCGATCCTTAAAGTTTCTCATCGGTGCGAGATAATCCATTTGCTGCCACACCATGTGTGAAGGATCGTAGTTCAGACCAATAAGGTCACTTTCGAGATCCGTAAAGAGTCGTTGCCAAATCTTGGGACTGATGGCAATATTTTTCCCTCCTGGCCATTCGTCGCCACTGAACAACATCGGACAATTCTCAATACCAATTCGTAAATCGAGTTGCTCAGCCTTCTTCACGATCGGTTTCCAAGTTTGCAACAGTCGTGGCCAATTGTCATCGACCGATTTAGTGTAATCACGACCTATAAACGTATTCACGTTTTTCAGCCCCAACTTGTGAGCACCTTCGAGTACTGCGTTCAGGTGTTCGACGCTTTTCTGCGCTTCCTCGCGATCGGGCGATAGACAATTCGGATAGTAACCCAGGGCGCTTATCGAGACTCCAGTCGATCGACAAAGTTGGTGGATTGCAGCGATCCGGGCCGCATCGAGTTCATTCACATTGATATGCGTGACACCTGCGTAGCGTCGCTCGGCTTTACTCACCGGCCAGCACATCACTTCGACGCAACGATAACCAATATCTGCTGCAAGCTGAAAGACTTCCTCAAGCGACATCTCTGGGACAATCGCGCTTGCGAAACCGAGCTGTAACATCTTGATCCCCTTTCACTCTTAATCAATTGCGAAATTACTGTTTTCCACCATACCAAACACCACGCAACCAATATCGTTGACGCAATCGCTTCATCAATTCGTCGGGTAATGGAGGCTTGTCGCTGGTTGCCGTATTCAGTTCCGATTGCCCAACTGAGCGTATGCCCGTAATCACACTGCTAACCGCTACATGTTGCAGAGTGAACTGAATCGCAACATCTGCCAGTGAATACTGTTTCTCCAAACCAAGCTCTCTGATATCGCGACGAATCTCGTCAACACGCCGCACGCTTCGCGACATACGATCGCCTTCGAAATAACGATGACGGAAATCAATTTCTGGAAACACATGCGAAGAAGAGTATTTTCCGGTCAGAACCCCTTCATCAAAAACACATCGAACGATGACCGCCGTGCCAGTCTCCTTCGCCACCGGAAGGATTTGCGCTGCCGGTTGCTGTTCGAAAATATTGTAGATCACCTGGATCGAATCCACCAATCCAGCTCGCATTAAATCGATCACGCAGCTCTGATCTTGCTCTGGTGTACTAATCCCGATCCAACGAATTTTTCCTTCATCTCGCAGTTTTCGCAGCTCAAGCAACGGCTGGGGATCATGATTCCATGCAGATGTCCACGTATGGAGTTGCAATAGATCAAGACGTTCCACTCCCAACATCTTTAGTCGATCTTCAACGTTAGCGCGCAGGTAAGTTGCACCATATCGGTCTTGATGATGACAGTATGGACTTGGAGGCCATGGACCCGGGGCAGGGGGAGTTTTCGTCGCTACGTAAATTGTCTCCTTACAATCACGAATTACCTCACCGATGACTCGTTCGCTGCGGCCATCACCATAACCTTGCGCTGTATCAATAAAATTTACTCCGCGCGAGATGGCATTGCGCAGCGCGGCGATACTTTCTCGATCGTCTTGACCTCCCCACTGGCCACCTAGCGCCCAGGCACCGAATCCAATCTCCGAGACTTCGATAACCGTATTGCCAAACTTGCGAAATCGCATTCTTATCTTCCTTGCTTGCTGATCTTAATTTCGGCGTTCTACTTACTGATTGGTTGGGGCTGGGGATCTGTTATTCCGATCCATCGCCTCGAGCCTTTGCAGTAACTGCTCATTCATTGGAGTTGGAGCGAGGCCATAAAGCCTCTTCGCGTTGCTTTTTGCCTCATTCAACTTTCCAAGTTTTTCTTGAAGCAATATCAGGGCGAGCCAGAATCCGGGATCCGTTTTTTCCGTCTCCGCGGCTTTTCGCAACCTGACTTCCGCTTCTTCATTTTTGCCTGCAAGGTACAAAGCGAGTCCTAAACGGTACTGCAATCCAGCGTTATCAGGGAGCATGTTGGCATCCCGCTCTAGAAGGGCCAACTCTTCACCCCGCAGTCGCTCGATTTCTTCTTGGAGCTTACCGATTTTCTCCGCAGCCGAAGGATCTCTTGCAAGCTGTTCCATCTGCCGACCTAGCAGCGCGGCGAGATTAGCACGACCACCTGAACTCGCCGGCTCCAATCGGATCGCCGTACGATAGTGCTCCTCTGACTTAGTTTGATCCCCTAATTGCTCAGCCAATGAACCGAGTGTCAAATGCGCGCCGGCTCGATCGCTATCGTACATTAATCCCAAGCGATACTCTTCCAACGCTTGATTAAGCAGTTGATCGTCTTTGCCAGAAAGAGTTGATATACCATTGAGGGACAGAATACGAGCTGCTTCAACTCGGACGGAGCGAATTGGATCTTGCAGCAACGGAGCTAGTCGTCGAGTAAGCATGTTTGGATCGCTAATACCATCATGCGCTGCAGCCGCGGCAGCTCGCACCAAGGGATGTGGATCTTCCAAACTTCCGCGCGCTAGCTGTGCTGCGGTATCAGGCCCAAGTCGCGTCGCTTCTCTCAACCCCGTCGCTCGTGCGATTGCAGGGAACTGCGGTCCCGTTCCTGCAAGCAGCCAATTCAACTGCTCGACAGCATCAGGTGTTCTTCTTCGAACCGCAGTCAAAGCCTCTCCGAAATGTTTATCTTTCTTACGATCTTGTCCATACCATTTTTCACAGGCATCATCACACCACTTATTCACTTTCTTCAAAGCCTCCGCAACCTCTTGATCTCCTTGAATCGCAGCCTGCATCCAATCCTGATAGAGAGGAAGCTTGGCAATTTTTTCCGCGTTTAATCCTCCTTGATTCAAATGACATGAAGCGCAGCTGTTCGGCGTGTCGATCTTGAGACTCAAATCGGGCCTCGGAATACGAAAGCTGTGATCGCGTCTCGGGTCAACTGCCATATAAGTCGTTTCCATCATGTGGCAGTCGACACAATTAGCTCCCGCGGTTCCAGGCTTATGAAAATGATGGGCGGGCGTATCGTATTTACCGGCTGGATGCTGATGACATGAGGTACAAACCTCATTGCCATTATGCTTTAGTTTCGACGTGTGAGGATCATGGCAATCCGTGCATCGAATGCCCTTGTGATACATCTTGCTCTGCATGAACGAGGCATGGATGTAGTCCTCATCTTGCTGCTGACCATCTGCGTAAAAGACATTCTCCAAAAGTGCTTGGTCGGAATAATGGTCGAAGAAGTTTTTGGTAGCGTCAAAACCAGCATAGATTGTTTCTCGTCGAGCGTGACAGGGTGCACAGGCTTGGATTTCCTGCTCGGCGGAATTCTTGAGTTTTGCTAATGCATAGCCACGTTTGTGGTCCCAGAAAAGCGATTTGCGATTAGCCAATTGTACATGTAAACTGCCTGGCCCATGGCAAGATTCACAGGACACATCAATCTCCGTGAAGGTCGTGTGATAGTTATTCGCTGCGACGTCGAAGTTCTTTTTCAAGTTGGTACTATGACAATCCGCGCACATGGAGTTCCAGCGCTGGGCTAGACCAGTCCAGTGCAAGGGATCCTCTGGCTGCAACTTATCTTTCACATCAGGAGGATCGAGGTAAAACCACTGCTTTCGAAAGGTGTCCCAAGAGATACGCAGTACTTGCAACCTCCCGACTGCATCGTCGCTCTTCTTTTCTTTTCCAGCGAACTCTACCATGTATTGCTGAAGGGGATCGACTCCAAAAACGTACTTGACTTCGAAGTCGGCAATTTTTCCATCTTCGCCTTCCGTAGTCACCATGAATCGCTCACCGTCACGATACATCCGCGACTC
>JBEGUT010000041.1:0-13616 GCA_041178745.1 Planctomycetota bacterium
CGTTGTTGATAATAGTTGGGATAGGTTCGAGTTGCATATCCGTTGGACTGGTAGTAGCCACGTCGAGCGGCTTCGAGCTCCGCATCGCGTTGATTTTGAGCATTCCCAATCAAACCGCCGGCGATGGCACCGACAGCACCACCAATCAAGGCACCTTCCGGTGTCTCGTCATTTTGATGTCCAATGACACCTCCGATCACAGCTCCCGTGATACCCCCAATAGTCGCGCCACGCTCAACACGAGGATTGGGTGGAATGAGAAATTGACCGAAGAGCAACTCGGTGTGCAGTCCCAAGAACGCGACAGCAATCAATACGCTCTTTTGAAGAATCGTGGCATTGATAAAGCAAGAACGAATCGACTGCCGAGCCATTGTTGTACTCTCCGAGGAAAGCAGAGGCCGTAGATGAAGATGTTCCAGTTGACTAGCTTGAACAGGTATGTCACTGCGCAAGCCATCTGCGAAGTCGGTCTGGAAGGCAGGGTCGCTTAAGTCCGAAACGCCCCTCTTCGACGTTTATCGTCATTTCCCATCGATAACTTTGAGATTTGGTAAACTTTGAGAATTGTGTAGAAATTCCTATTCACCAAAAGAAACTTTGAAAAAGTAATCGATCAGACTCTGCTTGAAGTATTGGATCGTGCCGGGTTTTTCTACCAAAGTACTCTGTTGGGATACGTTTGCAGCCGGCTACCTGGTTATCGCTCTAGTTCATCGGAACGGGCATGACAAAACTGCTGGCCAACGCCAGGCGCATGTTCTTGCAACGTTCTCGGTAGAACTGGCGAGGAGCCTCACGAGAGAGGCAAAGACCTAGAAAAAGATCTTGGCCAATGAATCGAATTGGACTTACGACTCGGCGTGTCGATCGACCATGGCAATCGCAATAGTCAAAGACCACAACCAAGTCGTCGCACTGATGCATCGCCCGCTGCAGCATCGCCCGCGAACGGGCATTTGCTTCGCGAATAGTGGCAGCTTTTTTAGAAGTCTCCCTCTCCGCAATAGAGGGGTTTAACAGCTGGGGCTGCTCGGAGGAGTCGCGATCTACTTTCTTCTGGGCCGCTACCACTGGTGTGATGATTTGCGGAACCGCAGTAAAGGAAAAGTTTGAATCAAGCGTCTCGATCGTGGCAAACATATCGGACATAACTATTCCCTTTACTCTAGCTGTTCAGCAAAAAATCTTTCAGTTGGTAAATCCCGGTCAGTCTGTAAGACAACGGGCGATGCAGGACCTAAGTGCGTCCTCAAGGAAACGGGCTTTGAAACACCCTCAACCTTGTCCTAAGAAGTATCGAGAGGCACCGTGACACCTTTGGTCACACCTTGGCAGAAACTAAAAAAAGGGGTTGAATTAAGAAGAGATACGCCTTTTTTGGGGGTGCCAAGAGCCCTGTGGCAGTATTTAACACAAACCGTTACTATGGGCTAAGCTTCAGGTATTGCTGGTTTTAGCCTTCTTTCATGAAATCTAAGAACTATTGGGAGTGGTCCACTATGGGCTCGACAGACGGTAATTTTTTGGACGATCGTCGAAAGGCATTGGAAGATTCTTTCTTCGCTGAAAAAGATTATCGACTTCTGCAATCGCTGAAGGGGGAATTGGAACTACTCGACGCCAGTCGGCAATTAGGCCATGTCTCATCGATTCAGGACGAAAAGGTGCTCAAAGATTTAGTCAGCGTCGGGATTCGTGCTGAAACCTGGACCGCTGCACGACTGATTCCTTGGATCGAAGTCGCTTGGGCAGACGGAGATGTTTCTTCTGATGAACGAGCCGCCATCCTGAAGGCCGCTGATGGTCTCGGTGTTAAGCAAGGAACAGCCGCCTACCAGATTTTGGAATCGTGGCTTTCTAAACGACCCGGGCCAAGTTTGATTGAAACCTGGAAAGCTTATATGACCGAGGTTGCTAGGGTTCTGCCAGCCGATTCCTTGGCCAAGCTACGAGATGAACTGGTCGACCGACTCAATGATGTCGCTAATGCTTCTGGCGGACTCTTCGGATTCGGCAAAGTATCGAAACCCGAAATGGACTGCATCGATAACATCACCGATTTCCTCTACGGCGATTCGGAAGATGCTTAGATCGCAATCATGAGATTCGAAGTAGGATAGAGGCCGTTCCGGCAGTACGCTTGGATGCAAGCGAAGTTAAGAACGGCCACTAATTCTGTGGTCCTTCAGAGCCTCACGGTTCGAAGCTAAGACGGGGCATCGGAAAAGTTATGTTGTCGCTGGTCTGTGCTTCGAGAATATCGATCGCCTGGCGGACTAAATCTGGACGCTCCGAAGCGATATTATTTTGTTCGCTGCGGTCGAGACGAAGATTGTAAACTTCCCATGCTTTCGGTTTCTTCGTTTTCAATCCTTGTCGAATCACTTTGAAGTCGCCGAATCGAACAGCGACTTGTCCGGAGTATTCCGGAAAAACCCACAGCATCGGCTTCCGATCAGCCAAGTCGATACCATCCTTTAGCATCGGCCATAAGCTTTCTCCATCAAGCCCTTCGGGCCGACCTCCACCTATCACATCGCATAAGGTCGGAAACCAATCAGCAAAGTAGCTAGGTGAATCATTCGTTTTGTTTTCACCAAGCTTCCCTTTCCAGCTCACGATTGTCGGCACTCGGATACCTCCTTCGTATACACTCCCTTTGTAGCCTCGCAAATCGGCTGTACTTTTGAAAAACTTTGGATCGGCACCACCTACATGAAAACGATCATCGCCAGCATGAGCGTGAGTCGCTCCGTTATCGCTGCTGAAGATAATCAACGTCGATTCTTCAAGTTCACGTTCTTTGACAATAGAGAGAATACGACCGACATAGCTGTCCAGATCCGAAACCATGGCTGCGTAAGCCGCTCGTGGTCGTGGATGAGGCAGATACCCGCATTGACCTCGATAAACTCGATCATCCCATTGCTCAGGAAATCTTTGCAACGATTCCAGCGAAGGGTGCATGGCAACATGAGGTTCGATGAAAGGTAAATACAAGAAGAATGGTTTATCGGATTGCTGTTTAAGAAATGCTTCTGCTTCTTGGATCATACGGGCTGGTGCATAAGTGGTTCCGATAAAATCCTCAGCGAGAAAATCACCTTCGACAGGCTTGCTATGACCAGAAATTGGTTTTGCATTTAGTGGAATTGGTTCAGCGTTTTTCCAAAGCTGCGCTGGATAATAGCTGTGCGCGACCGCTTGGCAGTTGTATCCGAAGAAGAGATCGAAACCTTGGCGATTTGGATCTCCCGTACTCCCCACGGGCCCCAATCCCCATTTACCAAACGCCGCCGTCGTATATCCAGCAGCGTTTAGATACTCAGCCAAAGTGAAGGCTTGGTTGCTGATGGGATGTTGGCCTTCTTTGAACTCCGGAAAAGATACTTTGGCTTGCTGGTTCCCACGAATCTCGGCATGGCCAAGATGTTTACCGGTCAGAAGTACACAGCGTGATGGCGCGCAAACGGGAGCTCCGGAGTAATGTTGAGTCAAGCGAATACCATGCTGAGCCAAGCGATCCAAATTCGGTGTTGGGATTTTCTCTTGTCCAAAGCTTCCGATATCTCCCCATCCAAGATCGTCGGCCAAAATGAAAATGATATTGGGCTTAGTACCCTCAGGCTTAGGCTGGTCTGCTAGCCCAATCGATTCTAAGCAAGGTGCGATCAACAAGAAGATCGACAAATAGATGGTACGGGTAGAGCGGATCAGTTCTGCGGTAATATGAGTCATCATGAAGCAAAGCCGTAAGGAAAGAAAATCGATAGCAGTTCCCCATTTTAAAGTTCCTGCTATCCCTTTTAGTAACAATTTGCACCCAAGTTTTCATCAACCGTAGCCTGAATTCGTTTTTCAATTATTTCGAATTCGGTTGGAAGAGGGCCAAAAAATACTCGGTGATATTTTTGTGCTTAACATTCTCAGCGCCTGGAAAAACCAGTTCGCACTTCACACCACTGCTGGTGCATTTTTCCTGGAGCTTGACTCCGAAATTGCTAGAGTGCGTAGGATCTTTTTGCTCTTGGCCCATAGCGGGTACACTGCCGTAAAGCAAATAGATCGGTGGATCATCAGCTGACACGAGTTCGTAGGGTGAATACTCAGTGATCCAGGGTAAGATTTTATCTCGGTTCTTCAGAAAAGATTCAAAGTCGCCAGGTTTCCCATCGGTCATGATTCCGAATGCATGCGCACCATACTTGCTGTTGGGAATCCACTCCTTCATTTGCTGCGGATCCAGCGTGGTTTGAGCACCACTGACGGCAGCGCAGAGCAGACGAGTTGACTGCCGTGCGATTGGGTCATCACTCTTTGGATCAGCGAGATCATCATGGAAAGCTAGCCACAAACTTGAGCACGCGCCTGCCGAGCCACCTGTGGCGCCGATTCGATCGGGATCGATATTCCATTCCTTCGCATGGCTGCGAACAAATTGCAAAGCTCTAGCGGCATCGTGAAGCGGTACCTTGACCGGTGGCATGACCTCTTCTGCCTGAGTGACGAAGCGATAGTTGATGGCGACTGCGGAGATGCCTGCGGCCAGTAGTCGGTCGATCTGAATTAAATTCCCTACCTTTTCCTTGCTACCTCCGCGCCAGCCTCCACCATGGATGATAAAAACGCAAGGTGTTGGGATTGCAGATTCCGCTTTCCAAAAGTCAAGAACTTGCCGTTCGTGTGATCCATAAGCGACGTTGCTCATCGTCGCCTTGGGTAGTTCAGGGATCTTAGCACGGTTGGCTGGCGCAGTCCTCTTGATCGTGTTGGATTGAGCCGAGACATTGGCGGTACTGATCGCGACGACAGAAATCGTCAGCAATACGATCTGTAGCAGTCGATTGTGACTTGTAAGTCGGCGTAGGTTTTTCATGGAGCTGAATCGCATCGTAGCTATTCCTTCTAGGTGGACCAGTTTCGAGAGGGACGAGATCGCAGCAAATTAGCTTCAGCATCATCGATGAATTCTTCTTTCACCGGATCAAGCCGCAGTTTGCGATTGAGAATCCAAGCTATTGCCGCTGCATGACAAGCGATATGAGACCTTCGCATGACATCGGGATTTGCGGCAGTGACACCGCGCGAGCGAATGCAGTCGAAGAAGTTTCGAGCATGTGCCGTGACATCCAATCCAGCAATCCGCTTATTTGCCTCTGGGATTTCTTTTTGCAAGGAGTCAGGTGTCGCGACGATCTCACCGGAGTCGCCAGTCTCTACGGTACCTTCTTCTCCTTCGAAACGAACTGGGCAGGTTCCTAGACGAGTGATGTAATGCGGCGATCGATCACCGAAAGGCTGCGGGAGAAAATCAAGGATCAATTTCACGCCGTTGGCATACTGACATACGATATTGTCGGCTGTTGGCGTGTATTCGACGGGCATCGTGTTATCGGCTTGATTGGCCCACTGGCACAAGTCCACGGTATGGGCTCCCCAGTCGAGCAATTTCGCGCCGGAGTCGAAGTCCCATTGTCCGCGCCATTTGCCATCGCAGTATGCTTGGTTGAATGGCCGCCATGCAGCCGGGCCCAGCCACAAATTCCAGTCGACGACATCGCGCGAGGGTGCCGGTTGAGAGGGAAGCCACGAGTTTTCTAGCGATGGCATATAGACCGAGGCATGCATCGTATGAAGCTTGCCCAACTTTCCGCTATGTACCCACTCGACGGCCTTCTGGAAGTTGGGAACGCTTCGCCTTTGAGTACCAGCTTGAAAGACCCGTTTTTCACGATGCATCGTGTCAGCGAGTTCCTGGCACGTGGCAATCGTAATACCACAAGGCTTTTCACTGTAGACATCCTTCCCTGCCTTGGCTGCCATAATAGATGCTGGGCCATGCCAGCGATCTCCTGTAGCGATCAAGACAGCATCGATATCCTTGCGATCAAGTAACTCTCGAAAGTCCCGATACAACTTACAGTCGCTGTTGCCATAATGCTCGTCGATAAGTTTCTTTCCAGCATCGCGGCGCGATGCTTGCACATCAGCAATCGCTACACACTGCACATCCGCAAAGGGAAGCATCGCTTTAACATCGTAGGTGCATCGCGGGCCAATCCCGATAATTCCAAAAACAATTTTCTCACTCGGTGCTGTTGTGCCGTCGCGGCCTAGAGCTTTTGAGGAAATGATCGTAGCCGCTGCGGCGGTCGCAACAGAATGTTTTAGAAAACTGCGACGATCGGTTTTAGGTAGAACGCTCATCGAAAGATTCCTTGTCGTTATTCGAAAGGGTAATTCAAGGTTTTCTGTTTTGTGAATTCGAAAGGGATTTGTCTCAGTTGATAGACGTTGTTAGGCAGCCTTACTTTTTGAGTTCTTTAATAACGATGTCTTTGTAGTAGACCTTTGAAGTGGCATTGCCATGAATCTGAACGGCGATGATGCCAGTGGGATCAATATTGGATTCTGTTTCGGTGTAGTCGACCGTTTGGATTCCGTTGAGCCACAGCTGAATACGAGTACCTTCAGCGCGAATTCGGTAATCGTTCCACTGGCCAACCGGTTTGATCGCTTTGGCAAGCACTTCATCGGTAGGTTTGGCTAGGATCTTGTTGCGGCGACTTTCGTCGTAGAGCGCACCATCGTAACCCGCTCCGAGGTCGGCCTGATAACCAGAGACTTCATGATGATTGGGAATACGTTTCGTACGGAATTGCACTCCACCATTGACGAATCCTTCCGTTCCTTCCAGCTTCCACTTCAACGTAAGCTCGAAGTCCGAGTATTCTTTGGTGGTGGCCAGAAAATCATTTTTCTCCTGCTTCTTGTCCAGCGAACCGGCTGTTAACGCTCCCTCTTGGATATGCCAAACAGTATCGATATTCCCTTCCCATCCCGCGAACGTTTTACCGTCGAAAAGCGGCTTAGCTTCTTGAGCGATAACGGAGACGTGGAAGGAGCTAATCAGAGAAAATGTGAGAAGAAAAAGCAGTCTCATGGTGGGTTGATTCCTGTATCAGGAACGAGGGGGAAAAGCGAGAGTTTACGCGGGATGAAGAACCGCCATTATAGCCGCGTGTTTACGAGAAAAAGAGTTTCTGAAAATCAAATTAAAAGAGTTTTAGCAGCAAAGTGTGATGAGATCCGTTGCGGATTAATGAGCCGTTGTTGATTGTTTTGTCCCGTATTTTAAGGCTTCTCGGGGCCCGTCAATTGCTCGCCGCTGGTCGGCAAGCTGAGCGCGGGCTCACCTCGCAAAAATCCTTGACGAGTCAGGAATCGATCGGCTGCGATCATTGATACAGTCAGCCATGGATCGCGATTGAAAAAGCCATGCCCCTGCCCTTTCGCAATCCATAACTCGGTGGTCTGGTTACCTTGTGAAAGCAATTGGCGATGGAGATTATCCCAGCCCTCTTTCCAAGGGTCTTTATCGCCAAAGACAATCAGCGCCGGAGCGAGCGTGGAATGGATTTGTTTCATTGCATCGACTTGAGTGTCCTTGTGATCGTCGAGTGCTAAGGCTGGGTTGAATAGCAGGTAGGCGACGACGTCGGTATTGATATCCTTCGGATCATTGGGATCATCGAGTTCAGGGTTGCTAGTTGCTAGTAACGCGATGTGACCACCTGCCGAGCCTCCTCCTGTGATGATCTTTTTAGAGTCGACGCCCAGTTCATCGGCATGCTGCTTGAACCATCGTAAAGCGCTCTTCGCATCGGTAATACAGACGCGTTTGCGAGTTTCGCCTGCAGGTAATTGCCGCACTTCCACTTTGCCGAGCATTCGATAGTTAGCGGTGGCTGTTACCAATCCACGCTGTGCCAGATAGTGACAGAGCGCACGGAACTGCGAAAGATTACCGCCGCTCCACCCTCCACCGTGAAACATCAGGACACCAGGGACACGAGCTGTTTTCGGATCATGGTTGGGTGGGAAGTAGATTTCCATAGAACGTGGCTCACCAGCTGATTGTTTGTAGACATACACTTTGCCATCCGGTGTCTTTGGGGGAGCAACGGAGGTTTTTGGCGCTTGAGGCTTTGGTACTGCTTCAAGCGTGCTGGCCGGCGGAGGTGCGGGTTTCATCCGCTCCAAATCCTTTTCAGATGGACCGCCACCGAACTGTTTGTAGTAAAGGCTATAGAATGGGTTAATGGATGGGCCCAGCACTTTTTCGTTGACCATCAGTGGCAAACATTCCGACCACCAACGATCAAACTCTTCGCTCATTTCACGTACAACTTCGGGGTGCTGTTCTTTGACGTCGTTCTGTTGCGAGTAATCTTTGGAGAGATCGAAAAGCTGCCATTTAGGTTCCCTTGTTCCATTGGGACTGACCAGCGACCAGCGTGAGTTGCGAATCGCAGTCATGGAGTATTTTGATTCATTGGGATCGGCCCATTTAGGCCAACGCCCTAGGTGTGTGAAGAGATATCTGTCTTTCCATATCGATGTTGGTTCCTTGAGAAGAGGGACAAGACTGCGACCTTCGACTTGTTTTTGTAAGTCCTGAGTAATCTTCAATCCTGCTAATTCGGCAATCGTAGGAAAGAAGTCGATATGAGCCGCAAGTGCTGAGCAGTCTCCAGGTTTGATCCTGCCTGGCCAACGCCAAAACGAAGAAGCTCGCGTGCCTCCCAGCCATGCGGTCCCTTTAGCTCCTCTCATGCCCGCATTGAATACTTTGACGCCCGCCGTACCACCGTTGTCATTCATAAACACAACGAGAGTATTGCTGCTTAGATTCCATTCATCCAGCTTCGCTAACAGTTGTCCGATGTTCTCATCGATATTGTGGATCATCCCGAAAAAACTTTCGGTATCCTTCGCAAGTCCCTTGTCATGATAAAGGGCTTTGTCTTCCGGTCGAGCGATGTAAGGTGCATGAGGTGCATTGGTTGGGATGTAACAGAAAAAAGGTTTATCCCTTTGTCGTTGAGTATCGATCCAGTTGATTGCTTTCTGATAGAAGACGTCGGTGCAATAACCCTTTGTTTTCTCGAAGATACCATTGTGAAGGATTGTTGGGTCGAAGTACTCATTGCCAGGTGCATCGCCGCATGAGCCGGGATAGGTTTGCCCAATGCCGCCTCCACCATGGATAAAGACCTCATCGAATCCCCGGCGATTCGGTTGATACTCCGCTTCATCACCTAGATGCCACTTGCCAAAGATGCCGGTTGTGTAACCTGAAGTTTGCAGAAGTTGTGCGATCGTTGTCGCTTTGAGTGTTAAGCGTTCACGTTCAAGAATGGTATGAGTGACGCCGTTTTTGAATTCATGTCGCCCCGTCATCAGTGCGCTGCGAGTCGGTGAGCAGGTAGGGCTGACATGAAAGTCTGTGAAACGCATGCTCTCAGAGTAGAGTTTATCGAGATGAGGCGTTTTCAAAACAGGATTACCGTGGGCGGAAATATCGCCGTAACCTTGGTCATCTGTAATGAGAAAAATAATGTTGGGACGAGTCTCTGTTGTCTGCGACTGCGCGATTACCAGGGAAAAGTCAGATAGGATGGAGAGCCACAGAAGAGTCAAAGTAAAAATAGAGGTAAGTCGATGTCGCATCGCTGGACCTGTGGAGAGGAAGAAAAGACGATCTTTGTAATACGGTTTCTAGAAATAGTCTTTCAAAAGGGTAAAGTACCGGATCGATCGGTCGCAAGGTAAGCGAGTCTTTTTCCAGCTAAATCACTATATTTCGACCACCGAGAGATCGGCGGTTTATTTAGTGTTTCCAGTTTACAAGTCAACTTTGGCTATCGCCGATGGAATCGATTTGAGCGTACTCGTTCTCGTCAACGGTGCGGCGACTGGATTAAAAAACGATTCTCAAACCACAATCCTCTGGCGGTGTTTTAAGAGAATGTGGAAAAATATTCCGCACAATGGAATAAATTCAGCATTTCCTAGATAATTTTTCCGTCAGCGATATCGGAAATGATAGTCAATTGGTTGTTTTGTCATCCCATTCCGTGACGCTTTCGCAATGGAATCGGCGGACTTGGGTAATCCAATATTGTCGTATGGTTTCCCAGAAAAAATTTCCAGTCAGCGAATTTATCAAAAGCATCCAAAGGCAGTGCTATTTCACGCGTAAATAAGGTACATTTTAGAATCGCGTGAGGGTAGCTTCGCAATCAGCAAGACGCGTAGTGATTCTGAATTGCGAACTCTTGTCTGTTGCTTGTCGTTGGAAATAAGTCGAAAATTTTCCGTACCATTTTCTCCTTGGACCTGCCGGTAAAAAAGTTTCGAGGAATCGCCTCCTGAAACGTGCGTGTATGGGTCAGGCCTTTCCAAAGTTGATACTGCCTGAAGGGAGAGCGTGACGGAAACACAAACCGCATGGGATGGTGGTGGCGTATGAACATTTCCGAAAGCGTGATTTTGATTACCGGAGTTAGTTCTGGATTGGGCGCAAGTTGCGCTACGCGAGTCCTTCGTCGGGGTGGCAAGGTTATCGGCATTGATCTCGGTTCCGCTAATCCTAATTTGGTCGAGGCAAATCAAGATAACTACTTTCATGCTCAAGCGGATGTCCGTGATGAGTCATCCGTACTCGCCGCAATTGAAGGGGGTATGAGTCGATTTGGAAAACTAAGCGGAACAGTCACTTGTGCGGGGATTCTGCACGGAGAAAGAGTTTTGGGTAGAGAGGGAGCGGCATCGCTGGAAGGATTTCGCCGAGTGATCGATGTTAATCTGCTCGGAACGTTTAATATAGTTCGGCTGGCCGTACCTAAGATCGCCGCTTCGGTTCTTTCTGGAAACGAAGATGAGCGGGGAGTGATCGTGATGACCTCCTCCGTAGCAGCTTTTGAAGGGCAGATCGGGCAAGCTGCCTATTCGGCATCCAAGGGAGCTGTAGCTGCGATGACATTGCCCATGGCTCGCGAACTGGGCCGTCATGGAATCCGTGTGGTCAGTATAGCTCCTGGGGTTTTCGAAACTCCGATGATGCAAGCTGCTTCCGAAAAAGTACGTCAACCACTGTTAGATCAAACCATCTTTCCTCGACGATTCGGTCAACCCGATGAGTTTGCGATGATGGTCGAACAAGTATTTGAAAATAAAATGCTCAATGGTTGCACACTGCGTCTCGATGGAGCTTTGCGGATGTAGCATGGTGTGAGAATGGGACTATAAGATCCGCCGGTTGTAGCGTTGTCTTGATCGCTACAATTCGGTTAGTGAAATGGTATGGAATCGAGTCTGTCTTATCTTTTTAGGCCTTTCCTGTCTGGCAACGCGTTTCGCTTTTATCAAATGGACTAGTTAAGGGGAGCTGCCAATGTCTCAAGCAGTTGACCAACCGGCTAAATCTGGCGAAAAAGGATCACCTTCCTCTCAATTAGATGCGATTTCTTTGATCCTATCTCAGGCTGGAAAATCGGCCGAAGAGATCGCCTCACTCGCAACGCTCGATGATGCGGATCGCGGTGCGGAGCAACAATTTTCGGGAGAGGCCCCTACCCTTGTTACGCTGTTTGGAAAAGCACGCGTGGTTGAACTCGACTCTGGACATTTCAGTCCATCGCCCGAAGTTGCAGCGACGATGGGAGCGAGCTTGGAGTTTTTGTTGCGAAAGAAGAAGAACGGGACGTTGCTTGACCATCATAAAATGCTCTTTCGCGACGAGACCATCGAGGGATTAGCCAAGCTCGGGTTTTTTGGTTTAGCGATACCGAAAAAATATGGTGGCAGTGGTGCCAAACTGGGTGACCTAGGACCGATGCTTCGCGCCTTGACTTTGATTCATCCTGATCTAGCCGTGATGTTCGAAGTGCATAACTTTTTGGGGCCAGTTACGCCGCTTCTCGATTTTGGAACCGAAGAGCAAAAGAATTACTACTTGCCGAAGATGGCCAGCGGGCAATTGCTCGGCTCGTTCGCGCTAACTGAACCAGGTGTTGGAGCGGATCCATCGAAATTAGCCCTGACCGCTCGTCGACAAGGGGATCATTATCTAGTCTCCGGCGTGAAGTGGCCAATCACCAATGTGATCTATGGTGGGATCTGTATTTTGGTACTCAAGTTGGAAGGAGAGAATCTTCCTAAGGGTCGCGATTCCGCGATGATGATTTTTGAGGTTCCCAAAAGCGATACGCCCAACTTCCGCATGGTCCGCAATCGCTTGACGGCTTTCGATTATTTGTGGAACGCAAGGTTCCGGTTAACCGATTACCCCGTCCCGGCGAGTTGTTTGCTTGGCCCAGCCGGTAAAGGTTTGGCTCAGGCTTTCAGTTCACTAGCCAAGGGACGTGGAGGTATTTGCGTCAATAGTGCAGCGAAGATTTTCCGTTTGCTGGCCCAATTGATTCAAGATCCATTAGCGGTCGAGCAGCGGTCAGAGTATTCGCATAAACATAAATTTGGAGGTTGGGTTTCTTTCCGCAGCACCTTCGGCAAACCGATTGGGCAAGCTCCTCGCATTCAAGCGTGGATGGGACGAGCTACTGCGCACGCTTTAGCCAGTCGCGTTTTAGGAGACGTTTGTTTTCGCCTCGCAGCCAACGGCGTACGCGATGAAACGATGGGGATGATTGCCAAGGTTTATGCGACCAAGGCATTGCTGCAAACAGCCATTCACACCTATCAGATTCAAGGCGGCCGTTCGGTGCATGTTGATGAACGCCGACAAGCGATGAGAAATGGTAAAGATGTTCAAGGCGACAGCAGCCAATGGATCGAAAACTATATCGGCGAGAACATGCATGAATTCACGATTGCGACCGTCTACGAAGGGCCCAATCCGGTGCTGGCCGATGTGGGCGCACCCAACGCGATGACTCGCTCCATCCGCACTCAATATCTCGAACCCATTGGAGTTGCTGAAGCGAATGGTAAATTCGGCTGGAAAGAAAAAGCAGCCTTTGGTTGGTATTTGGTAAGCAATGTACTGGGGTCGTACTTACCCGTTGCGGCCGACTTTGAGGGAGTGCGCGAGCTAACTCCAGAAAAGAGTCGCTGGATCAAAAAAGCTCTACGACGCAATCGGGCTCTCGGACGTCGTATCTTGATGATTATCGCCTGGTATCAAAAAAGCTTTATCGAGCAAAGTTTTCTCTTGGGTGATGAAGATGGGATTTTCGATCAACTCTGCTACTCCGTTGCTTCGCTAGTCTATGCAATCGCGTTGGATAAGCCGCAACCCGAATATGGTTTGGTCGCTGAAGCACTAGACCTAGAGGCGGATTTGAAATTAAAGGGACGTCCAGCTTCCCCCGCGCTCTATAAGCTCTGGGCACAGATCGGTCGAAGTGTTATGGATCCTTCCTCAGTGCTTTACAAAGAGCTTATCGAAGATATTGAAATCAGCGGAATTCCACTGGATCCTAGAATTATCGATAAGCAGATTTAAATCGCAAGCTTGTTGCGGTGATGATCTGAAAGCGTTTCCTTCTCAGTTGCTGGATTGGTGCTGTAAAAATCTAAGATGAAAGGTGTCTATATGGTAGATCTGATTTCATCAGAGATTGTGAAACCAGGAGTCGCTTTGCTCACGCTTCAGCGTCCCGAAAGACGAAATGCGTTATCGATTGCTTTGATGAAGCAAACAATGGAACGCATGCAAGAATACGCTTCTCAGGCGGATCGCAGCCGAGGTGTTCGCGTTGTCATCTTGCGAGGAGCTGGACCTGTGTTCTGCGCTGGCCTCGATTTGG